>CAZRNW010000013.1:6878-18164 GCA_964601535.1 uncultured Flavobacteriaceae bacterium | reverse complement strand
CATTGTGCGACTTATCCCGTTAATGATTTCAACGTTTTTATCAGAGTTGTTTTTCCAAACTTTTTGTACTTTATCAAAACTGCCGTCGTCAAGCATGATATAAAAATTGGCCAATTTTCCATCTATTACATCTGCTTTTCCGGTATAACAATCGGCTTTATAGCCTTGACGGAAGGTAATAATTACATCGGTATATGGACCATCTTTAATTTCCTCGGCGCCGCGTTCTTCAAACTTAACCGACCACTTATTAAAGCAATTTAACTCAGCTGCTTCTGCTTTTTTCTGTGCAAACGACCAAGCTGAAACGAGGCAGGTAAGGGCTGTAACGAGGAATATCTTTTTCATAAATCCGGTAATTAGAGGTTTTAAAAATAAGGCTTATACGGCATATTAACAAGATTTTTTAAAGCCAAAAAAACAGATTGCTACAAATTGTAGCCATCAATTGTTACGTTTTGTAGTTTATTTGCAGAAAAAATAAGACAATTATGTTGGTTAAAACGTTTGGGTACGCAGTTCATGGCATTAATGCCACTAAAGTAACTGTAGAGGTAAGTATTGGCAAGGGTGTCAATTTTTTTATTGTTGGATTACCGGATAGTGCGGTGAAAGAAAGTCAGCAGCGGCTCGTAGCTGCTTTTAGAAATAATGCTTATAAAATACCCAGCAAGCAAATAACAGTGAACATGGCTCCTGCTGATATCCGTAAGGAAGGTTCGGCTTATGATTTAACAATTGCCATTGGTATTTTGGCAGCATCTGAATTAATAAAAACAGATTGCATTCATCAATATGCTATTATGGGTGAGCTGGCATTGGATGGTGAGATACGCCCGATAAAAGGATGTTTGCCTATAACCATTAAAGCAAAAGAAGATGGTTTCAAAGGGATTATTCTTCCCTCGCAAAACGCAACTGAAGCTGCGGTAGTTGAAGGTATAGATGTTTATACTGCTGATAATATTAATCAGGTAGTAGAATTTTTTAATGAAGGGATTGGTCTCGAAAAAATAACCATCAATATTGGCGAAACTTTTTTGAATAAATTAAATGATGTCCGCTTTGATTTTGCAGATGTGAAAGGGCAAGAGAATATTAAACGCGCATTGGAAATTGCAGCGGCAGGAGGACATAATGCTATTTTAATTGGTCCGCCCGGCGCAGGTAAAACCATGTTGAGTAAGCGGATGCCCTCGATATTACCTCCGCTTACGTTGGAAGAGGCTTTGGAAACAACAAAAATTCACAGTGTAGCCGGAAGAACCATGAGGCATTCGGGATTAATTACTGAACGGCCTTTCCGAAATCCGCATCATACCATTTCAGATGTTGCTCTTGTTGGCGGCGGAAATAATCCCCAACCGGGCGAAATTTCACTGGCGCATAATGGTGTTTTGTTTTTGGATGAATTACCTGAATTTAAAAGAACTGTATTGGAGGTCATGCGGCAACCGTTAGAAGACAGAACTGTTACAATCAGCCGGGCAAGATTTAATGTAGAATATCCTGCCAGTTTTATGCTGGTGGCCAGCATGAATCCGTGCCCCTGCGGTTATTACAATCATCCTGAAAAAGATTGCGTTTGTGCTCCGGGAGTAGTACAAAAATATTTAACTAAAATTTCCGGTCCGCTATTAGACCGGATTGATTTACATGTTGAAGTAACGCCCGTTCCGTTTAGTGAACTTAGTAAAAAACAGAGTTCGGAAGGAAGTTCTTTCATCCGCGAACGTGTTATTGCCGCGCGCGAATTACAGACAAAACGTTTTGCCGGTTTACCGGGAATTTACAACAATGCACAAATGCACTCGAAAGAATTAAAAACTTTTTGTTCGCTCAGTGAAGCCGGAAATACTTTGCTCAAAAATGCCATGGAAAGATTGGGCTTATCTGCAAGAGCTTACGATCGCATTTTAAAAGTGGGCAGAACCATTGCTGATTTGGATAATTCGGAAAACATTTTGCCGAATCACATCGCTGAAGCCATTCAGTACCGCAGTTTAGACCGTGATGGCTGGGCGGGATAATCGCTAGAAAATTTCTGAATAGGTTCTATAAATTGTTTTTTTATACATAAAAAGAATACTTTTATCAGACCTATGGCAGCGGCATTAAAATTGCATTCACTATCAGTATTAAAATCGCCTTCACGGATTTCAAGTATTGATTTTTTCCGGGCCATGGCGATTCTTTCTGTTATGCTCTATCATTTCAGGAAGATATTACCAATGGGATATTTGGGCGTTGATCTTTTTTTCGTTATCTCAGGCTTTCTGGTTGGTGGAATAGTAGTAAAAGCAACATTTGAAAACCGCCATACTTCTTTTTTTAAATTTATTTTGCAAAGAGGTTTCAAAATATGGCCTTCCTATTATTTCTTCATCTTTTTTATTTTTTGGTATAAAGACAGGGATTTTACCTGGGATAACATTGGCAAATACTTGTTTTTTTACCAGAATTATACCGGCGAATCATCTCCCATTTGGTCACTTTGCGTTGAAGAGCATTTTTATATATTACTGCCCATTCTCTTTATTTTAATTCAAAAATTTACCGGGGATTTAAAGATTAAGATCATGAAAGCCGCAGTGTATTCAATCATTGCCGCGGGTATCCTTTTTAAATTTGCCTCCTATTATTTAACTAATAGTCACGATACCTTTGCGGGGACACATAACCGGCTTGATGGTTTGGCTTGGGGTGTTTTACTAAGTATAAATTTGTACCGAAAACCCTCTGTCAAAAAACCCTGGTTATATATTGTTTCAGGGTTAGTCATTTTAATTGCAACCATAATCTCAAGTTTATATTCTCCTTATTTTAAAAGTCTTTTTCTTCATTCATTTACACCTGTTTCGTTTTACCTCCTGATGGCAGGACTTTATCATGTGGATTTCTCCCGGCTTCATTTACTCCGTATTGTTTCCTATTACAGCTATAATATTTTTCTATGGCATTCGCTTGTTGGGGGGGTTATAATTGGCCAATTTGGGTTCTCCGTTTTTATAATTATTGTTTCTATGGTTGCATCGGTCATTGTTGGTGCTGTTGTGACCATAATAGTTGAAGAGCCCTTTTTAAGACTGAGAGAGTCTGTGTCTTTCCTGAAAAAATAATATAGGTTTTGCCATAACGAAACCGGGGCCTTGATGACTTTTAGTTAAAAATATTTGCAATTAATGCAATTTTAGAAACCCATTTTGCAAAATTTAATTTTTTAAGGGAAAATTTGTTCTGGTTTTAATCTTTTTATTAAAAATTTCCGGAATTTCATTTCTATTGATAAAAATCAATTATTTTTATAAGGGAACAGCGTATAAATTTAAATTAAATTTCAGTTATGATATTTAATATTTTACATTCCGGTTTCGACTATTTTGGTTTTTTTACAGGATTGAGTTTGCTGTTTTTAGGCGCTTGCTTTATTTTTTTGGCTCACAAAAAATTTAATATTCCCGTATATCAGCTCGCCATAATATATCTGAATACAGTACTTTTTATTTTCGCCGGAGCAAAACTGTTTACTATCAGCAGTAATGAGTGGATGTTGTTATTTACTGAAGGCCGCATACCACAAACAAGTAAATTAACTGTAATGGGCGCCTTGTTATTCGGACCCCTTGGTATGTTAGCCGGGAAAAAAATGTTTGGAGTGAAGGTTCCGATTCTTGATTTAATTGCCATTCCGGTTCTCTTATCGATGGGTATACAGCGCTTGGGCTGTTTATTTGCAGGTTGTTGTTTTGGTTTACCCACTCAGGGCAACTGGGGTATTTCTTATTCACCGTTTACTTCAGCACATGCACATGCTTATGATTCGGGTTTCATCAGCAATTTTAATTTGCCCACCGTTCCATTGCATCCGGTTCAGGTTTATCTTATTGCTTTATGTATCCTCTCCATTCCCATTCTTCTTTTTTTGAAAAATAAAATTCAGGCTAAAGGAAATTTCTTTCTCTTAGCTTTAATTTGTTTTTTCGCTGGGCGGTTTTTTATTGAGTTTTTCAGAGACCCCATTACAAATGAAGAAGCCGGTCAGTCGTTTTTCGGATTAAAGCTCGTGCAGCTGTTTTTAATTCTTCTTGTTTTACTCTTTACCTGCGTAGTATTTATAAGAGAAAAAAGAACGTGCCCGGGGTTTAACCAATATGTCCACACATCTGTTTCTTTGTTAAAATCTTCGTTGGTATTAGTATTGCTTTCGGTTCTTATTTATATCATAAAAGATTGGTTTACGCCGCTTGAGAAATGTACCCTGTTTATTGTTACTTGTTCAGCTATAATTCTGTTTTGCATTGAAGTTTTTTCTTCATGGTTCAGTGTCCCTCGCGGATGGAACGTAGTTGCTTTCTCTGTACTGATTGTTTTTTTTATTTTACCTTGCAGTGCCCAGATTGTTTTTGATAATGATAAAAACGAGGTGTATTCCTATAAGGAAATGTCTTTTACAGGAACCTATCATACTTTTTCGCACTTTCACAATCCTGCAACTTTAAACACTTATACTACTTCGGGTTGCAACGGAACTGAATATCATAATTATTATACCTACTCCAAAAACCAAACGCATGAAATTATTACAGGTTCACTAAATTTTGCCCAGTATTTTAATTATGGTCAGCATCACCGCTTGTTTTATAAAGCATCTTTTGCGCTTGGTCAGGATACAGATGATGACCCAGATAAAAAAGATAGCCCTCCTGTTGAAGAATTCCCAAACATAACAAGCGGTTCTGCTTCCGCTGGTGTTGATTTTAAATATGCAGGTATTGAATTCGGAATTTGTGTAGGTGAATTCCGGATGGCAGATGAAAAAACAGGAGAAATGGATCGCTCACTAAGCGCGGGAAAACCTGAGTGGGGGCTTTTACCATGCGGAAGGTTAAGAATTGGAGCAACAAAAATTCTTTATTTTGAAGCCAACGCCGGTAATCCGCAAACCGGATTAAATGGTGCACGTTATCCGATAACTATTGGTATGGCTACAGGAATGGGCCGTGATAACGGTACTGTATTCAGAACAGGAATTGGAAAAAGCGGCCCTGATTATTGCGGCCTACTTGGCACTAAATTTATGTTGCCAAACAATAATGCTGTTGAAGCCAATGCCTGGTTTGGTATTTCTCCTTATTATTCAGTTTCCATATCCCACTTTTTTGGCATTAAACCCCTCAAGAAAAAACTAAACTTCGAATTAAATGATGAATAAAATTGTGGGGTTTGTAAAACTAAAACCTAAACGGTTATATTTGTTGAAGGTTAATCCGAACTAGTTTTTGCGACAGATACTTACATACATCCTCCTGGCTTTTACCTTTCCGGTTCTTTCCCAGTCTTTCAGTAAAGATTCTTTTCTTAAATCTTTTAATGAGGCCGATATTAAACAAAGGGTTATTATTACTTCTAAGTTAAGTGCCGACCAGTTAGCTGAAGTTTATCCTTTTATTAAGGATACGCTTTTGTTAGTGAAACAAAAAGTATATTATAAAACCGTAAGTAACGAAGCTAAGTTTTTATTTGATATTATTGATGCGCGTGTTGAAACCAATAATCACCAATATCACAAATCTATTTTTGTTTTAGAAAACGGCTTGCGTTTTCATGCGCAGAATTTAAACGACAGCTTAACTGTTTTGGCTATGCTTTCGCCTTCTTATATGAAGTTGCGTAACTATAACAAGGCTTTTGAAATGCAGGAATTACTCGAGCGCCTGAAGCCAAGAATTCCCGCCGACCAGCGTGCCGCCTACGTTACCAATAAAAGTTATATTTATTTACAACTTGGTTTGTATACTGAATCTGTTAGGGAATTACGGCGGGAATTTTATTTAAAAACAGATGCGCAGCGGAAAGACACGAATGTTATAGGGAATTTTTATAACGACATGGGCGTACACTTTAACCGTGCCAATAATTTAGACAGTGCCGTTTTTTATTTTAACAGGGCCAAACAATATGTTGATGCTAAGGGAAAATATGATCACGACAAAACCTATTATGATTTTTTCAGCGGCTTGATTGACGGAAACATTGCTTCGGCATTAGCTAAACGGAAAAAATACAGGGAAGCTATTCCTCCTCTAAAAAAAGACATTTACTATAGTTTAAAAGCTAAAAACCTACTGAGCGCATCGAACAGCTACAATTTAATTGCCGAATGTTACCTCGAACTTAAAGAGTATAATCTGGCGCGCAGGTACATCGACAGCTGTAAACCTTTGATTGCTGAAATCGGGGAGCTTTCCCCAACACTTAGCAACATGTTGGTTGAGGCTAAGTATTATAAATACACAGGTAACCTCAACAAAGCCGCTGAGTATTACGATAAATACATTAATTATAAAGATTCCATTACAAAAACTGACAATGAAAATAAACTGATTAATCAGCAGGTTTCCTTTGAGCTTTACCAAAAAGAAAGTTTGCTCACCGAAAAAGAAAAGATAATCCAGAAAAATAAATTGTTAAGCGAGCATCAGAAAACACAGCGTTCTTATTTGTTGCTCGGAATTGTTGTTTTGGTTTTTGTTATTTTATTGCTTGTTATCAATACACAAATGAATAAACGCAGGCAGGCCGAATTATTCATTAAAAACAAACACATCGTTCAGCAAAAAACAGCCATTGAAAATGCTTTAAAAGAAAAAGAATTTTTAATCAAAGAAATACACCACCGCGTAAAAAATAATTTGCAAATTATTTCAAGCATGTTAAACCTGCAGGCAGAAACGATTGACAATGCCGCTGCAAAAGAAGTATTACAGGAAAGCCGCTTACGCATTAATTCGATGGCGCTCATCCATCAGTTGCTCTATAGCAAAAACAACATGCTGAATGTTTCTATTTCTGATTATTTAAACACTTTATTGTCGCAAATAGAAAAATCATACAGCGGGGCTTCGTCAAATGTGGTGACTGATTTAAATTGCGATACTATTAATATTGATCTGGACACCGCCATTCCTCTTGGTTTAATTGTGAATGAGCTGGTAACAAATTCGTACAAACATGCGTTTAAAAAAACTGACTCAGGCACCATTAAAATTACGTTCAGTAAAAACGAGGCTGATAATACATTTACCCTCTGTGTTCGTGATAACGGAAAAGGGTTTGATGCCTCGAAATTAAAAACACACAGTTTAGGGATGGAGTTAATTCAAATGCTTGCAGAACAATTAAACAGCAAGATGGAGTTTGCCAACGACAATGGAACATTGGCGAAAATTACCTTCGCCGCTTAATTAACACTGGTAGTTCCCGGCTTTATCATCAATTCTTTTCAGATTAATTAATTTTGGTGCCTTGAAAATCATTGGGAATTTTTCAACTTTAACAGAGCTGCTGTCTAAACCGAAAGCTCTTGCTTCACTAAGTGTATACGGTTTGATAAAATAATATACGCTTAGAATTAGTTTTTCAAAAACCGGAATTTCGTTATCGAACGATAAATATTTTTCTACAACAACAAATTTGAAGTCACCACTGATATTGTTTCTGTTCAGCGATTCGTAACGGCTTCTGATATCAACCTCTTTGTTCGCTACCAAATCTTCCACCACTTTTCTGAACATTAAATTAATGCGCGGGGCTACACGGAATCCTAATTTAAAATCAACACGGATAATGTCGTCTTCTGCTATATGATTTACCTTGTAATCCATGCGATAAGGCTCATCCACCACATCCACATGTACAAACCAATAAATATCGGCACGTTTCGGACGACGTTGCAAAATAGAGTGGATTACTTTTTGTTCTATTTCGTCTGCTTTATTCGCCGAAGTCATATACACTAAATGTGTAGCGTATTTTGAAATGGATTCGTCACGGCTTAAATCAATAATAAATTGCTGATAGTCTGGAAGCTTTACCATGTCGGTATAACTCTGCCCGATTTTTTTAGCCAGATACCAAATCGCCATAACTAAAATTAGTACGCAGGCTATCAATAAAGTAATCCAGCCGCCATTGGCAAACTTACTGAGGTTTGCATATAGAAATGCGAGTTCAATAACTACGTAGATGGAAATAACAACTGTAATAAAAATAACATTGTATCTTTTCAGGTGCATGTAAAAATTAAGCAGGGTTGTTGTCATTAACATACAAAGTATAATTGCCAGGCCATACGCAGCGCCCATATTCGAAGATTTTTCGAAATAAAGCGTGATGCCAATACAGCCGGCCAGCAACAACCAGTTTATTGACGGAATATACAATTGCCCCCGAAGTTCTGACGGGTATTTCACTCTTACTTTAGGCCAGAGGTTTAAGCGCATGGCTTCGTTAATTAAAGTAAACGAACCGCTTATTAAAGCCTGAGACGCAATAACCGCTGCACTGGTTGCAATAATAATTCCGGGAATAAGGAAGTTCTGAGGCATTATTAAAAAAAACGGATTTGCACCTAAGCCTAAATCAGATAATTTTTCACCTTCGTGTGCGATTAACCAGGCACCTTGCCCGAAATAATTCAACACTAACATTGCTTTTACAAATATCCAGGTAAGGCGTATGTTCTTTTTACCACAGTGTCCTAAGTCAGAATAAAGCGCTTCTGCCCCGGTCGTACATAAAAATACAGCGCCAAGAATTAATATTCCCTGCGGATGGTCGGCGAGAAGTTTATAAGTATAATATGGATTCAGCGCATGCAAAACTCCAAAATTTGTAACCAGCTGCGAAACTCCTAAAATTCCTAACATTAAAAACCATAAAAACATCATCGGACCGAATGCTCTTCCCACCCACTTAGTTCCGATTTGCTGAATCAAGAACAGCAGGAATAAAATTCCTATAACAATTGGAACTGTATTAATATGGCTTAACGATGGAACCATTTGCAAACCCTCAACCGCTGAAGCTACTGAGATGGGCGGTGTAATAATTCCATCGGCCAGCAAAGCGCTTCCGCCAATAATGGCAGCTACTAAAAGCCACTTATGCTTACAGCGCTTAACAAGGGTGTACAAAGAAAAAATTCCACCCTCCCCCTTATTGTCTGCCCGTAAAGTAAGAATTACATATTTTACAGTAGTTTGAAGGGTAAGTGTCCAGAAAATGGCTGAAATTCCTCCCAAAACAAGCTCAGCATTAATGGGTGCTTCGCCTATAATTTCCTTCATTACATAAAGTGGTGAGGTACCAATATCCCCATAGATAATTCCCAGGGTAACGATTAAGCCGCCAAGGGTAATTTTGTTAAAATGATTAGGGTCGTGCTGACCGTTGCCGTTGCTTCCCATTTAGGGATAAGGATTAAAACGGGGTAAAAGTATAACAAAAAAAGAGGCTGCTAACGCCATTTAGACAAATTATTTAAAATAGGGTCTGTTAAATACACTAATATTGACCAAAGGGCGTTATTTACACACGAACACCATTGTAATTGTGGCACAAAAATTGTAGCTTTATATGTGCTTTTTGAGTCTTAAATGTTGGGTTTTTTACGATATTTTTTAATTGCCGCTCTTTTCGGAATTGCCTTTTCCTTAAAAGCCACCCACAACCGTGCGGGTGAAATTACTTATAAGTGGATTTCAGGATATACCTACTCCATTACTCTTACAACTTATACGGATGACGGACCAAGCATTGCCGACCGTTGCAAACTAACTATTTATTTTGGAGATGGCGACAGCTGTCAGGCCATTAGGCAAAACGGCGCTTCTTCTGTTTCAACAGCAGAGTGTCCAACTTCATTTGCAGGTGTACTAATAAAAACAAGCCCTAACATAAAAGAAAATATTTATTCATGTACTCATACTTATAACAGTGCCGGGAATTATAAAATTTATATGTTCGACCGTAACCGTAATTCGGGCGTAATAAATATTCCAAATTCAGTTAACCAGCCTTTTTACATTGAAACTTTTTTGCTTATTTCTCCTTTTCTTGGCCCGAACAATTCAAGTGTTTTAACAATAAAACCTATTGATGAAGCAGCTCTTTTCAAATGCTTTTATCATAATGCAGGAGCCTATGATAGTGATGGTGATAGTTTGTCTTACGAAATAATTACATGCAAAGGCGAAGATGCAATGGGAAATATTGGTCAAACGATTCCCGGTTACTCATTTCCTGCTTACGGAACAGGCGGTTATTTTAAAATTGATTCCTTAACCGGAACTTTAAGTTGGTGTAATCCGCAATCGAATGGTGAATATAATATTGCAATACGGATTAAAGAATGGAGAAAGTCCGGTTGTTCAGGAAGTTCTACTTTAATTGGATATGTTACCCGCGATATGCAGATTATTGTTCAGAATGCACTTAATAATCCACCACAATTCAGCGTAACAACAAATACTTGTGTTCAGGCAGGTAATGTTTTAACCAGCGTAATTAATACCTCAGATCCGGAAACTAATATGTTAACCATTACAGCAACAGGTTCTCCTTTTTCTTTATCAACCGCGACTATTTCAACTTTTACGTCTGCCAACGCAAGTGCGGCTTTTTCATGGACAACAACTTGTTCTGACATCCGTAAACAAAACCATACTGCTTATTTTAAAGTAATTGATAATGGAGCTCCGGTTGAATTGTCTAATTTTTTGGTTTATGATATTAGTGTAATTGCTCCCGCACCCCAAAACTTAAACGTTGGTCCCGGCCCAAACTTTATGCAATTATGGTGGAACAAACCAGCTTGTCATCCGGTATCGGGAAATAAAATTGATCATTACAATATTTACAGAGTAATTGGTTCTTCGTCGTGGGCTCATTCTGCTTGCGAAAAAGGAGTTCCGGCTTCATCAGGCTTAAGTTATTTATGGTTCACTGCTACAGAAAATGATACAGCAATGACTGATTATAGCGTAAGTAGTTTTACAAACGGAACAACCTTTTCATATGCTGTTGTTGCGGTGTATAAAGATTGCTCAGAAAGTTACGCTTCTGCAGTCGCCTCCAATCAATTGGCAATTGGAATTGATGAGAAAACAAAGACTGATTTTAATGTAAATGTATTTCCAAATCCAAGTTCCGGAAGTATAAAAATTGAATTAACAACACTGAAACCGGGTAATTTTTCCTTAGAATTATATGATGTAAATGGACGTAAAATTAAACAGTTAAATACTACCTTTGTTGCTGACAAAACCAACTTTGAATTTGACATAAAGGAATTTGAAAATGGTTACTACATTTTAAAAATAAATAACGAAGGGAAAAGCTGTTCCTATAAACCGTTAATTAAAATATAAACTTGATTAAAAAATTATATATCTGTTTTCTTTTTTTGTTTTTGGGAACTTTCCTGAAAGCCACTCACAACCGTGC
>CAZRNW010000013.1:0-6868 GCA_964601535.1 uncultured Flavobacteriaceae bacterium | reverse complement strand
GAAATTACTTATAAATGGATTTCAGGTTACACTTATTCTATCACACTTATTACTTATACTGATGACGGACAAAGCATAGCAGACCGCTGTAAACTTACCATTTACTTTGGTGATGGCGATAGTTGTCAGGCTGTAAGACAAAACGGTGCCTTGTCTGCTTCAACTGCAGAGTGCCCTACCTCCTTTGCCGGAGTTCTAATTAGTACAAGTCCGAATGTAAAAAAGAACATTTATTCTTGTGTTCATACTTATAGCGGTCCTGGTTTATTTAAAATTTACATGTTCGACCGCAACAGGAATTCTGGGGTAATTAATGTTCCGAATTCTGTTAATCAGCCTTTTTATCTCGAAACTTTATTGAGCATTAATGTTTTTCTGGGGCCTAATAATTCTCCTAATTTAACCCGCGACCCGATTGATGAAGCTTGTTTAAAGGAGTGTTTTTTTCATAATCCCGGCGCATTCGATACCGATGGAGATAGTTTGTCGTACGAATTAGTGATGAGTAAAGGTGAAGACGGTCTTGGAAATATAGGCGTTACTATTCCCGGTTATTCTTATCCGAGCCCGGGCTCAGGCGGAACTTTTTTTATTGATCCCTATGGTACACTAAACTGGTGTGAGCCTCAGCAAAACGGAGAATATAACGTTGCCTTTTATATAAAAGAGTGGCGTAAAGATGCAGATGGCGAATATCAATTGGTTGGTTTTGTAATGCGTGATATGCAGATTACTGTAAAGAACTGTACAAATACGCCTCCGCAAATAGCAAGTTTACAGGACACTTGCGTTGTAGCCGGAACTTTAATAAACAAAACTTTTACTGCAACCGATGTAAATATTCAGCAAATCACTTTAACTGCAACCGGAGGTCCTTTTGCTGCAGCATCACCTATTGCATCTTTTCCAACTTCTATTGGAACAGGAACAGTGAGCGGGGTTTTCAGCTGGTTAACTGCTTGTGCCCACGTACGCACTTCGCCTTATCAGGTAACAATTAAAGCTGTGGACAGCGGCTCGCCTGTTGCTTTGGTTGATTTTAAAACTTACAATATAACGATTGTCGGACCTCCGCCATTAAATCTTTCCGCAACACCTTTAGGAACATCTGTAAAATTAATTTGGTTTAAGAGCGCCTGCAATAATGTTGGCTTGGGTAATAAAGTGGTGCGCTATAAAGTTTACCGTAAAGCCAATTGCGACCCATGGGTTCATAATCCTTGTGAAACGGGGGTTCCGCCATCTTCCGGTTTTTCTTACATCGGACAAACAGCAAGTATTAACGACACAACATTTACTGATACCAATGGAGGCGCTGGATTATCTCATGGCGTAAATTACAGTTATGTGGTTGTTGCGGTTTACGCAGACGGTTCTTTGAGTTACGCCAGCAATCAGGTGTGTGTGCAGTTAAAACGTGATGTGCCTATTGTTATTAATGTAGATGTATTGGCAACTCATACTTCAACCGGACAAATTTTTGTGCGTTGGGTTAAGCCTGTTGTTAGTGCTTCAAATTTAGATACAACTATTTTAACAGGGCCTTATGAATTCCGCTTGTTCGCAAAACAGGGTTTAAACGGAACTTTTACGCAGGTATATTCTGTAACCAAGCCTTACTTTGCAGGTTTAAATCAATTAAGCGATACAACATTTACGCATTCTAATATTGATACCGACAATAATCTTTGGGTTTATAAATTAGATTTTTATTCCAATAATCAATTTGTTGGTTCAGCTCAAACCGCAAGTTCTGTTTTCCTTACATTAACGCCGGCCGATAGAAAAATGAATTTGAGCTGGGTGCATTATGTGCCTTGGGGTAATTATAAATATTTTATTTACAGAAAAAATCCAAGTCAGGTTTCTTATACCCTGCACGACAGCACTACCAGTATGAGTTATGTTGATTCTATTAATGTTGTTAACCGTGCTACTTACTGTTATAAAGTTTTATCAAAAGGACAATATAGTGATCCGGCTATTTTAAGACCATTACTGAATAATTCGCAGGAAGAATGTGCAACGGCTAAAGATATGACTTTGCCATGTTCTCCAACTTTAGCAATCACCTCAAATTGCGAAACCGGATTTGTTGAATTGAAGTGGAATAATCCAAATCATAACTGTGCAGATGACGTTATTAAATATTTTTTTTATTTCAAACCCACAGAAGATGAGCCGCTGGCTTTAATTGACTCGGTTTCTAATTTGAATGATACAACTTATATTTTCGACGGGCTTACCTCAATTGCCGGATGTTATGTTGTTACCGCAAAAGATTCTTCTTACAACGAAAGCGTTATGGGTGAAGTTATTTGCGTAGATAATTGCCCGGAGTTTGAATTGCCCAATGTAATTACCATTAACGGTGATGGAACTAATGATTTCTTTAAAGCAATTAAAGTAAAACACATTAAGAGTATCGACCTGAATATTTTCAACCGTTGGGGACAATTAGTTTATCACACCGAAGACCCTTACTTTAAATGGGACGGCACAGTTATACAAACCAAAATGCTTTGCAGTGAAGGAACTTATTTCTATACCTGTACTGTAAATGAATTGCGGGTTAAACCAACTAAGCCTCGATTACTCAAGGGTTATGTTCAGGTGTTTCATAAATAAATTATCCGGTGAAAATCAAATTAGACACTTCTGACAAAGTTTTTGAAGTTGCTTCGGTCCTGTTTGTAATCGCTACAGCAGTCATTGTTGCCGTAAGTTTGCCGGGTTTGCCTGATGAAGTTCCAAATCACTTTGATATGGATGGTAAGCCCAATCAATATGGTTCCAAAAACTTTTTGTGGGTTACGGTAGTGATTTCAGTTTTTATTTATATGTTGCTTGGAATTATTTCCATGTTTCCTGAGTCATTTAATTATCCCTCACAAAAGAACGATAAAGAATCACAATATAAACTCGGTGTGAAATTACTGCGCTCCATGCGGGCTTGCTTTCTTCTTTTCATCACCATATTAACAGTGATTATGGTTCAGTCTGCAAAAACCGGTTCTGTTAAAGGCACGTGGGGAATTATAGGAATTGTTCCCGCTTTCATCCTGATAAATCTGATTTGGTTTTTTGTGAGATGGAAAAAGATAAAGTAGAAATTACTTATCCTTATAAATCAAAAGATTTATGATTCCTTTAGCAGGGGTGCTGTTGTCCATTAAAGAAACAACAAATGGTTTCTTTTGCCCTTCAAAACAATTATAAACTACCTGTCCTTGGTCTTCCATTGGGTTCGGTAATTTTTTTTCGTAGTAATCCTTTAAGTCGGCATAAATCTTTGCGCCTACTTCGGGGTCGTTACAATTTACTTGCAGACTAACTTCTTCCAAACTATCATTTACCAGCGTGTAATCAATTGAATAATTAGTAAGGCTGTCCAATTGATATTCAAAAAATAAATGATCTTTTTCTGATTCAATTGGCGTTCCCGATTCTGCCTTTCTAATACTATCTGCATTGTTGTTTAAATTAATACCTCGGATAACGCCTGCTTTGGTTTTAATAATTTCGTCCAAAGCAATATTGTATTCAGGAAAAACACGGGGCTTCGGAACCTCCTTTGGTTTTTCTTCAGGATTACAGGCTAACAGAATTGCTGCAAAAAGAAAACTAAAAAATATTTTATATCCGTGTTTCAAAATTATTCTGTTTCGTTAATTACTTCTTTTTTCTCAGGGCGCATGGTTGGGAACAACAAAACATCTTGTATTGATGGTTGATTTGTCATCAGCATACACAGTCTGTCAATTCCAATTCCGATTCCCGCAGTTGGCGGCATTGCGTATTCTAATGAACGTAAAAAATCCTCATCAATAAACATGGCCTCATCGTCGCCGCGCTCCATTAATTTTACTTGTTCTTCAAAACGTTCGCGCTGATCAATCGGGTCGTTAAGTTCAGAATAAGCATTCGCAATTTCTTTACCGTTTATCATTAATTCAAAGCGCTCTACTAATCCCGGTGTGCTGCGGTGTTTTTTCGTAAGCGGACTCATCTCAACAGGGTAATCAATAATAAATGTGGGCTGAATGAAATTACCTTCGCATTTCTCGCCAAAAATTGTATCAATCAATTTGGCTTTACCCATGGTGCTATCAATTTCCAGTTTCAGTTTTTTACACTCTTCTCGTAACCGGGCCTCATCCATGTTTGCTGCATCAATGCCTGTAAATTCTTTTATGGCGTCTAAAATGCTAATGCGTTTAAACGGTGCGGCAAAACTTAAAGTTTTATCCCCAACAACAACATCAGTAGTTCCGTGTAATTCCATTGCGATTTTTTCCAATAATTTTTCTGTTGTATTCATCATCCAGAAATAATCGCGGTAGGCCACGTAAAATTCTAAAATCGTAAATTCTGGATTGTGGGTGCGGTCCATTCCTTCGTTACGGAAATTGCGGCTGAACTCATACACCCAATCAAAACCACCAACAATCAAACGCTTTAAATAAAGTTCATTCGCAATTCTTAAATACAATGGAATATCCAATGCATTATGATGGGTCATAAACGGGCGGGCAGTTGCGCCGCCGGGAATACTTTGTAAAACAGGTGTATCAACTTCCAGAGCACCTCCATCGTTTAGGTACTGACGGATTGTATTAATGATTTTTGTTCTTTGTTCGAATGTCTTTTTTACTTTCGGATTGATGATTAAATCAACATAGCGCTGACGGTAACGGAATTCAGGATCGGTAACTTCATCAAAAGAATTTCCGTCCGCGTCTGTTTTTACAACCGGTAATGGTTTTAGTGCTTTGCTTAATAATTTTAAAGATGAAACATGAATAGAGATTTCTCCCGTCTTCGTTGTGAACACATACCCTTTCACGCCAATAATATCGCCAATGTCTAATAATTTTTTCCAGAGTGAATCGTATAAGGTTTTGTCTTCGCCCGGACAAACTTCATCACGTTTAATATAAATTTGAATGCGACCGGAAGAATCTTGTAAAACAGCAAATGCAGCTTTGCCCATATCGCGCACACTCATGATACGGCCGGCGAATGAAAGATCTTTATAATTTAATTTATCTCGCTCGTAATTTTCTTTGATATCAGCTGCATTACAATTAACTGCAAATTCCTCAGCAGGATATGGGTCTATGCCTAAACTTCTGATTTCGTTCAGTTTCTCTCTTCTTAAAATTTCTTGCTCACTAAGTTCTTGATACATAGTACTCTTTTGTGCAAAATTAACCATTTGCAGTGTTTTTGCTAAGGTTGTTAGTTAATTGTGAAAAGTCCGATTTTTGAGGCCACATTCCTCCTCCAAATTACGGGATATTGACGGCTCTCAAAAGTTAAAAATACTTAAGCATACTTAATCGCGTGCTCAAATGTTTCCGGATGGCTATGCATAACGTTTAATTCCCATCCTTGCGGGAATGGTGGTTCCAATAAAGAGCCGCGTAATAAGTAAGGATACATTTCAGCATAAGTCTGAATTTGATTAGCGCTCACCCTTCTGTAAATATGAGAACGGTGTAATTTGTCCGGATGATCAATCCCTGCGGCCGCCATTAATTCAACAGCGGCTTTAATCGTTTCGTGATGATAATTCGCAACACGTACTTTTTTGTCATCAACGTTTAATCCTTTATACAAACTTGGGTTTTGCGTAGCTACGCCTGTCGGACAAGTATTGTGATTACACTCTAATGCTTGAATACATCCAACCGCTAACATCATAGCGCGTGCACAATTACACATGTCGGCACCCAGTGCTATATTTTTCACCAAATCAAATCCTGTATGAACTTTTCCGGAAGCAATAATTTTAATATGTTTCTTGATTCCATAGCCATGCAGTGCATCGTAAACAAAAGCAAGCGCATCACGCAAAGGCATACCAACTGAATTGCTGAATTCCAATGGCGCAGCTCCTGTTCCGCCTTCGCCTCCATCCACTGTAATAAAATCAGGCATGATGTTTGTTTTCACCATTGCTTTGCAAATAGCAATGAACTGACTTTTTTGTCCGATACACAATTTAAATCCAACGGGTTTTCCTCCGCTGAGTTCGCGCAATTTTTTTACAAACTCTAATAATCCTATTGGTGAATTAAATGCCGTATGATAAGGTGGTGATAAAACATCTTTTCCTTTTTCTACCAAACGGATTTTTGCAATTTCATCAGTTACTTTCGCGGCAGGTAAAATTCCGCCATGACCGGGTTTTGCGCCCTGAGATAATTTTATCTCTACCATTTTTACATTTGGCAACTGTGAACGTTCTGCAAAAGCATCATAATTAAAAGTTCCGTCATTATGACGGCAACCGAAATAACCTGTACCAATTTGCCAGATGACATCTCCGCCAGGTGCTAAATGATAAGGGCTCAATCCTCCTTCACCTGTATTGTGTGCGAAATTATCAAGCTTCGCGCCGCCATTCAATGCCATGATTGCGTTTTTACTTAGCGAGCCATAACTCATTGCAGAAATATTTAAAATGCTTGCAGAGTACGGCTTCAAACAATCCGGTCCGCCAACTAAAACGCGCGGACTATGATCTACCTTCTCGTGAGGCAATGGATTTATGGAATGATTTAGCCACTCGTATCCTGTTTCATAAACATTTAATTGTGTTCCGAAGGGGGTTGTATCGTTTACTTTTTTTGCACGCTGATAAATTACGTTTCTGCTTAAACGGTTGTATGGGGCACCATCTGTATCCGACTCAATAAAATATTGATACACTTTCGGGCGCATCCATTCGGCCCACCATCGCATTCTTCCTATTACAGGGAAATTGTGTTTTAAACTTTGTTTAGTTTGCAGAATATCCATTATTCCTACCAATACAATCGGAAGAATAAGAACATAAGCCCATAATGCTTTATGAAAGAAA
>CAZRNW010000012.1:0-18584 GCA_964601535.1 uncultured Flavobacteriaceae bacterium | reverse complement strand
GTAACTTGCGGACCGAAAGTAATACTGTCTAATACCGCTCCGGAGCTGTTCGTTAAAATTAGTTGTTCACCGGTTGTTGCCAGTTTAAAATTAGCATGTACATAAGAACCTGTAGTTGGATCCTCGTCGGCCCAAACAACTAAATAATCATTTGGCTGAATAACCGTATTTAAAGGGAAGACAAATTTTGTAGGCGCCAGTTTATCATCGCTCAAAAACAAACCACCTAAATCTAATGGCGTATTTGTAGAATTATAAAATTCAATCCAATCCTCATTCACTAAGCTTTCATCTTTGGCATCATTAACATTATCAGCTAAAAACTCGTTAATAAATACCTGTCCCACTCCTGCAGATTGCACAGCTCTTAAAGTATAAAACTCATACTCTGCTCGCTGTGGTTCAAACATTCCCGCCGTATTGTTTTCGGCATAAACGTAATATTGAGCGGTTGCTGCAGTCATTGTAAAAATTGCTCCAAAAATATTATCAGAGGCTGCGCCATCATTATGCAAACCATCATCATACATTAAAACACGTGTGAACTTTTGTGTTAAAGCAAATCTGTAGCCCAAATAAACATTGTTGCTGTTTGCGTTTGTCACATTTGCAGTAACTGTTACAGGCGTACTCATTGAAGGCGTTGTTGCTGCACTTGCTGAAGTAATGGTTGGAGGAACAGCAGCAAGTTCTGATACCGAGTTTAAATACGTCACTCTTGGTCCCATAAGAACCGACAAACCTGCAGTTGTACCTACATTATTATTTACATTACTTAAAAATTGCGAGTAGGTAAAAAATTTATTTGGATCAGATTGTATAGCAGTATCAATAACACTTTGCATAGATAAAGCAGTAGTAGTATACGAACCATTTGCAAAATTCTCGTTAATAATGGTGCGCATGTGTGCAGCATACATCCGCTTCCACATCGGGTCAGGTAATAATTTATAAATTAATGGCCAGTTCGGGTCGGTTAAATGTATCCAGGGCGACATTGTTTGCTCAGTTGAAAGCGTAAGCGGCGGACCACCTCCTGCATTTGTAAAATTTCCAAAGGCTTCGTTCACATCCCAGATGACCGGATTAAATCTTCCATTATTATCCTGATAAGCATAATAATTATGTGTTGGTGCCCCTATATAACTATCCAGATTCACCAAAACATTATCAAAACTCATCATCCAAAGCGTTCTGTCAACGTCCAGAATTTTTTCAATTTTGGTGGTATTGTTATTTAAAGTATCACAAAGATTAATCAGATTTTTCCAACCCGTAGAAGATTTTATGGTGTATGAAGTATAACTTGCACTATCAGGGCCATTGTATTTAAGCGGACAATTGAAATTATCCATGAAGAAAAATGCATTGTTTTTTGAATAGAACCTGTCGTTAACAAATACTTTAGTTACCGCCTCGCAATTCGTATAAACACCAATATAAACACCATTAATGTAAACCTGACAATAATTAGCCATTGGCGCTGCCATGTATTTATTAGCTATATTATAAGCGAGTGCTTCGCGCACCATTGACGGATCTTTAAATCCGTTACTAAGCTTAATGTCTTTGTATCCCTGATAATCCTGACTTTTTATATAATTAAGTTCAATGTGCAAGGGGTTTTTTGCATTCATTGCATTATACGAACTATTACCTTTGTATTTTACACCTGCGCTATCGAACTGCGTTCCATTAACTTTTACCCACTGCGAAACAAGATATCCGTCCTTACCCACTTTAGCCGTATCCATCATATAATCCCAATTCGACTGACTGAATTGGATTTCGATTTTTTGGATGTTGTTAATGTTGTAAAAAGTTTGAGCGTTTAGCTTATTTGCATTCCACAATAACGATAAAGAGAGTAAGCAAATTATTTTTTTCATTGTTAAATTAATTAATGATTGAATTTCATGGGCTAAGAACCTTATATTAGACGTTTAATTTATACTCATCCTTCGTTTAATTTAACATAAAATTAACCTTTTATTTACTATTGATTAAACGATTGATTTTCCTTCACAGATTAATATACATTCAAGCCTTTTTTATATACCAACAGGCGACTTACCTGCTGAATTTGAATTCGGTACGACGGTTATACTCGTGCTCTTTATCGGGGCATATTACACCATTACTACAGCGGTTACGGATTTCAGTTTCGCCCTTACCCTGCGTTTTAATGCGGCTTGGTAAAATACCGGCTTTAATAAAATAATCTGCTACAGCGAAAGCTCTTTTAACCGATAAATCTAAATTAGCAGCATCATCACCGTTCGCATCAGTATGCGAAATAATTTCCACCTTTACCTTCGGATTATCATTCAGGATTTTTACGATTTTATTGAGAATTACTTTCGACTCCTGACGAATTTCACTTTTATTATTTTCATAAAAAATATTTTCGTCCGTATCTAATTCTTTCAAGCGCGTTGAAGAATTAAATAGGTCGTACTTCAAAGAAATGTCTTCGGTTTGAATTTCAGCGAGTACGATAATATCTGCACTCAATAATTCATACTCAAAACCTGTTGCTTTCAATTCCATTTTCTGAACCTCAGCACCCTGACGCGTTAAAATGGAAATGTTTTTTACTTTTTCATCTTCAGGTTTTACTTTAATCTTATACTTTTTCTTGTCGTTCGGTAAATTTAATTCAAAGTCCCCGTATTTATCGGTGCGTGTTTTTGCAATGGTATCCAGTTCATTCCCCGAATCAACATGCACTAAAGCATTATTTAACGGTGTCTTTTTCCCTTTACCATCGTTAGTAACCAGCTTAGCCTTTAAACTGATTCTTGCATCAGTACGGTGGTATTTGAAATTAGCAATGAATTGTGACCAGCATAATATTTTTCCATCAGGACCAATTATACAAAGGCGGCTGAAAAGATTTTTACATTTGATTTCATCAATGCCATTATCGTGCAGATTGTAATAATCAATTTTGTAACGTGTATTTGCCTTTAAGGGCTTTTCTTTTTTAATAAGACTTATCCATTCATCGTATTTAACGCCTTTGTCATACGACAAACAAACCACTCTTAGTTTTCCAATCATCCCGCCAATAATAATTTCAGCGATTTTTTTCTGGAGAATATCCATCGAATCCCTGGTATCAACACCTCTGCCCGCATTTACCCAACGGTAATTCCATACTATTAAATACCCTTCATCGGGTACGCTTAATTTAACGGCTACTTTATTGGTATCGTAAACTTCAAACGTTTCATTGGCTATATCTCCAATTTTATAATTTTTTCCTATCTGCCCTTTCATTGAAACAGAAAGGAAGATCAGAATGAATACCATTGAATAAAATGGTTTAAGAGGTAATATATTCAATTTTTTTTGTGACATTTTTACCGTCCAATTAATTCTTTTACAGTTTTTTTTAATCTTTGCTTAGGTGTTAGCAATAATCTTGCCATTTTTCTATCGGCTAATAAATTTCTAAAAAGATCCATATCCTTACTGCCATCATAATTATCATCTCCTACCCATTGCTCTTTGCATTTAAACTCACAACGGACAATATTTTCATCAAAAGTAATAGCATATTCCCTAATTGAATCTGTGATGGTTTGGTAAAACAGAATAAGTTTAGCTTCTTTTTTATATTTGGTTTTGATCAATCCCAAAAAACAATTTAGTAATTCGGTAATTTTACCGATATTTTGCTTTTCAGAATAGCGGTAGTTATAAATAAATACTACTTTATCTTTCGACTTTAAAATTTCCCTGAAGCGTTTTATCTTACGTTCTACCGATAATTTGTCCTTCTCATTAAATACATCATGATGGGTGAATTCATAACCTGAAGAGATTGAAGGACAAAAAATATTATTCCGGGTTTTATAAAGTGTGTTTTTAACGACTTGTTTTCCATCAACGGTCTCATACCTTAAATGCGCCGGGTTTAACAGGTTTTTGAAATCCTCTTCTATAATTGAATTAATATACTCGATATTAAATCTTCCGCTCCCGAAGGGATACGACTCACCCTTCATCATTACTTTCTTAAGTAATTCATCTGCCAAACAGTTCTCCCCCAGCGAAACGTACCTGATCATGTTCTTAGTTTATCGCATTATAACCATTTTGCCTAGTTCTTTGGTGAAGAAAGCATCAGCCTCAGTTGATCTGTGTTCAATGGTTTGTCCATTAAGTTTTGTTTGCACTTTATATAAATAAACACCGTTTGCCAGTTTATCCCCAAAATCATCTTTACCATCCCAGGCATACTCAGTTATATTTCTTCCTACATGCAAAGGTCCCAGTTCATCACGCTGAATTGTTTTTACAATTTTACCTGTAATGGTCATAATTTGAATGTTGAACATCTCAGGCACTTCACTTCCGGTTAAATTAAATACGAAACGGGTTGATGTACTGAAAGGATTCGGATAATTTATGACCTGGGTAATGGATGATTTATTTATAACTTCAAAGGTAATTCTATAGTCAATTGCGCCTGATACGTTACTGCTTCTGTCGGTTGCCTGCACAATTAAAATATGCTTACCATCTTCAGGCAGTAAAGCATCGTATTCAATTTTACAGCTGTTACCCGGTAAAGAGGCGGGTGTGAAAATTAATCCACTTGCAAAAAACACTCTTTGTTCAGTTAAATCACTTGGTTTTTTAATATAAACCCGGAAGGCTGAAGTGTCATTTAAGGCTAGGAATTTGTTTTCATCTTTCAGATTAACTAAAATATGCGGCTTGGCAGAAACCACATCCCCATTCATAATCCGCACACCGTCAAATGTTACATCTAATAATGGATTGGTAATATCTTTACTTACTGAAAACGGATAACGTCCCACGTTATTGAAATGATATTGTTCCTTCTGATATCTGCTGTTTTGCAGCGGATTTACATCTACCCACAAAGCATTATTGCCGGGATATTTATAAGTATCAATCGTAACGGTATCTAAAATTATAGCGCCAGGAGCAAATGGCTTTGCTTTTAATTTTTGTGGGAGATAATTATTTACGCGGTTTGCATCTTCAATCCAGTAAGTAATTACCAAACTATCTGAAGTAAAAGGAATGGTTCCAATATTTTCTATTGGTAAAACCAATGTTACATTATCACCTTCCTGCAAAGTATCATTAATCGCCTGGAACCCTTTTTTCGGATTAAGAGCGCACTCAGGAGCTTCATCATATAGAACATACCAATATTTTAATTGTGGACAAGTTGTGAACTTATTGTCTTTTTTAAAAGCTACAAGCCTGATGTTAGGATGGGTATTTGCATTTACATAATTGGCCAAATCCAAAACATTTAAACTATCCTCTGTAAAAGTGGCGAGCGTATCAATTGTACCATCGGTTTCATAACCTACAATTTTTACTATTGTGGTATCGCCTGCTAATGCATCAAGACTCCGGACTTTCCAATGAAAACTATTCCATTTATAACTAGGACCAATTAATTCAGAAGCCATGTATCCATCATGCCATCTCGTTGTTATCGAATCGTTAATGGTTGCAGGGGTTGTGTAATCCGGAGAGATGACTTCATTCGCACTTCCAATTGGCGCACCTTTTTGACCAAAAATAACCATGTTACAAGTGTCTTTTAAATTAGGGCTTGTAATAAGGGAACTTCCAATATTCTGGAATGCAGAAATTAAGCCAGGACTATAGGTTGAGGCTGCGTGATCTTGTTGTGAGTATGCAAGAACCCAATTATTGTTAGGAATAAAATTAAGGAAGTTTTCCAAGTCTGTTTGCCAATTAGGATGTACATTTCCATTAGAAGCATCTTCTGTGGAAGCACCGAAATCGTAGGCCCACTTAGGCTGCGGCAATGGATAACATATAAAATTACCATAAGGTGTGACAGTTGGTGTATATATACCTTGGTTACCAAGCCACGGCTTTCCGGATATAGAATCAAAGACTGCAATAATCCAGCCATTCCACTCACAACTCCATTGCTGCAAAATTGAACCATTAATGGAATATTGGATTTCAAGCCAATCAGAAGGACCAATAATTCGTCTTGTGCTCGCACGGATGGCCTCTACATCATTCTGGAAAATGAATCGGCGGGTTGGCCGGTTGAATTTTACAAACTGGTATTTATCATCTTTGTACTGGAAAAAGTGGGATTGTCCCCAGCCATGTTTATTAGTAATGCATTGAAAAGAACTTTCGTGCCATACAAAAGTTTCGTTCGCATTAATGGAGTCTTTTGAAACCCGCCAATAATAAACTGTGCTGTCCGCAAAAGGCAGACTAACGGTCCACTCCACTACTCCTCCTGAACTGGCGATTAAAGTGGTTGTTAAGGGAGATGTAAAAAGGTCGGTTGTATCTAATTGCAACCTGTAATTACGGGTGGCGGAAAAAGGGTCGACCGTACTCGCTTTTAAAGTGATGGTTGGGGTGCTTGGAATAACTGCATATTTATAAGGATAAACAGGGATCAAATCCCCACCCTGCAGAAACAAATCAACTGTGCCTGTGGTTTTATTATTATTTTCGTTCGACTCTACGATTCCGTTTTGAGCATCAATTATCACTCTGAATTTATTTAAACCAAAACCGCGGGTAAAATCAATTGCTGTAAAAAATGATAAAGTATCGCGGTAATAAGGTGCAAATATTTTATTTAGAATAATAACCGAATCTCCATTAGGGAAATAGCGTTCAACTCTTACAATGAATGAATCTTTTCTGGCACGGCCGAGGTTGCTTATATCTATTAAAATTCCTAAAGAATCAGGATGTGACTTGGTATCAAAAAACACGCGGCTGTTATCGATATAATAATCAGGCAATGAACCAACAGAAAATCTTAAGGCCGGATCGCCATGCAAAGTCATATCAACGTTTGTGTATTGCTGAAATTGCCCTTGGAAATTAGTGGTGGATATAGCGTATTTAATAACTTCACCAATACTTTTACCGTACCTGTAATGCGATAAACCTTCATTAATGTACCTCGTATAAAAATCTAGCTGGCCGACAAAACCTAAATTACTTGCCGCTAAAAAAGCAATACTTCCTTTTTGATTCGCCAACACAAATTTCTCGGAAGCACTGATAATATCGTATGTATGAATGTTTCCGGAATAACAAGAATTCGCAATAAACAGTGGATATTTTCCTGCATTATTGTACTGATTAGGGTCATCAATCGCCTGGTCAAATCCTGTAAATGAACCGTGACCAAAAAAAGTTACTAAACCAACACCATAACTGAAATGGTTTTTAACCGAATCGCTTAATGTAATCTGAATAGGTGCATTGGTGGTTTTTTTAAAATCATAAACCTTGCCACCATAGGCGGTATCCTGGATAATGCCTTTATAGTTATTCAAAAAACCTTCGAATAAGGCCTGTTGCGGACCATCAGTACCACCGGCAAAATGCAAAACATG
Source organism: uncultured Flavobacteriaceae bacterium (assembly GCA_964601535.1). Classification (GTDB taxonomy): domain Bacteria; phylum Bacteroidota; class Bacteroidia; order B-17B0; family Aurantibacillaceae; genus JAHEYG01. The sequence goes on along the minus strand of CAZRNW010000012.1, from coordinate 11,178 downwards.
TTTCTTCCAATCATCCGTTGCTGAATTACCTGTGACAGGTATTTCATGCTGTTGTACTTTCAAAAGATAATTTGATACATCTGCATTTGTTTGTGCAGCTAAATGCCCTATAGCAATTTCGGGAAGAAAATAATTGCCGCTGTTTAAAGAACCAGTTAAAAGATTATCAGAGGCCGGAAGTCCCATTGATGGCATTAATGAAACACTTGATGAATAGGCTGTTTTGTCGATTAAATCGCGATGCTGAACACTTTTACCAATCAAAAATAAATTCTGAGGGCCGGATGGTAAACTATCCAATAAAAATCTGCAAAAATTACGGATGGCTGTTGGGTGCTTGGGAATTCCATAAGCAAACTGATCCGTTAACTCGTCAACCGTTGCCACAATCACATCATGTGAACCACCACTGGAACTTTGACGGTAAGTTGCGTAAGCTGTCGCCTCAGTCAAAAATTTTCTTGCTGTAATAATTACAAAAGCAGAATCATCATTGGTTTTATGGTTGACAAAATAACCTGTTTGGTTTACAGGTTCTAATTTAGAAATACCTATTGTTGCAGATTCAGCTGCCATGTAACACACTTTTTGTGCGCCTGAATTTGGCACCAATAAGTTTGCAAATGCTGTCATTTTAATAGGAATCCGTTTACTATTCGTTAAATCATAAAAAAGTATGTTGCCGTTTAGGCCCGTATTCACACTTCCGATTTTCAAATAAGTTTTCGGGAATACAGGATCATCATCAACAAATAATTTATAGGCCGGCGTTCCTGCTACATCCGTTAATTGAGGATACTTAATGTAGATATGGTGCATCGTTGTTTTGTCAATCGAACTTGGGAACAAAGGATTCACAACCGAAGAAAATTCAATATTGGATGATGGCGCGAGTGTATTGGTTTGCAAAGTGAAATTATACCTGAAATATTTATAACCTTTAAAAATGGTATCGAATAATTTTACAGGCGTACTGGTATTGTCGAAAATAACAGCCTTCACTTCATGATCGTTAACCGGATAAGCATCATCGGCATTAGAACCTGAGAAATGAATACTTACATCGACCGGCAGCGCGGTTTGCGTATAAATGTTAGCCGGATTCAAATTCGTATTAAACGTAGCACCATGGGTTATCTGATAACCATAACCTTCCGCCTGGGTGTATCGCGGATCACTTGAGCCAAAAGAATATTCCTCCACATAATTGTATTCATTTTTTCCGGTAAAAATTCTCTCCGTATAAAAATAGGGCGCGGGTGTATTGCCTGATACAACAGTATCAGTTTCCTGAATAACGCGCTTATTGGTAGTTAAATTATTCCAGGTTAAAAAAGCATAAACCGTATCGTTGAATAAAGAGATGTAACGGTTTGGCAAATAATTAATGTTGTAATAAATTGATGAGTCAAATCTTCCGTCGTTCATCTCCGCATAAAACTCAACATAATCGGTATCATTAAGGAAATTATCGCTCTCTCCAAAAATATACAAAGGAACCTCTTGTCCTTTTATGAATAACTGAAAGTTTTTCGGGTTTAGCGAAGCTACATTTATCCCACTCGTTGCCAGAGCCAAAGAATCGAAACGGTAGAAACCGGTTTTCCCAATGGGAAATTTGTAATATTTATTCGAAAAATTAATCCATTCATTACTATACATCTGTGCTTTGACTGAAATTGCCAAAGCCATAAAGAGCATAATATGAATTATACGTTTCACTTGGGTTTTTTATTGATGTCGATTTTGAGTGAGATGATGTGAGAATACAAAGCTATTGAGCGGTCGCCAATATCAGTAAATGCGTAATCAAGAGCAAAAATTTTATATTTAACACCGGCTCCAATGTTTGGCTGAACAGTTGTAATAAATGCGTCGCCTTTTGCATTAAGCTGTTTTTGGATATTTCCAACACCTGTTCTTAAGAAAACTATGTTCTTGTAACCAATTTCAAAACCAATATTCGGTTCCATACTCCATGTTTTGGTTTTAAGAACGGTGTTACGCTTGCCATCAAAAGTGTTGATGAAATTAGCTTCTCCTAAAATAGATACACGGTCGTTCCAAACTAAAAACTTACGAGATACCCCTAAAATTAATTTCGGAACAGTTACTTCAACCGAATTGGTCGGGATTTCGTTTCCTGTAATTACGAGTGTATTTTTTTCGTCTTCGGTTAAATTGTAAGTCCAGGCATTAAATGTTCCTGTAATATCACGCGCCATTGCGCCGAAATGCCATTTTTTATAATCATACATCGCACCAAAATCCATTCCAAAACCCCATGCACCGCCAAATTCACCAAGTTTACGACGGATGATTTTCATGTTGCCTCCAAGTTTTAACCCTTGAATTTTTTGAATGTTGCGCGCATAAGAAATCAACACAGCCGCATCTACCGCATTAAAAGATTTAATACGCGAATAATCCACATTACCATTCGCATCCACTAATTCTAAAGTATTCGGAATGTTATCTACACCAAAACGAATGAAGGAAATTCCTGCAACACTATTACTGTCGATACGCTTTGAAGCACCGATATAATCGTATTTCGCAATGCCTGCAAAATACTCAGCATGCATTAAACCCAATTGTAAATTACTTTGCTGATATAATAATCCGGAAGGATTCCAGTAACCCGCAGTAACATCGTTTACCGAAGAAACATTTGCATTAGCCATAGCCATGGCACGCGCACTTACCCCAACGCTCAAAAACTCGTTGCTGTATTTAGCAATCTGACCCGAAACAACAGCCGAAAGGGCTAAAAAACACACTACTATTACCTTACGCATAAACTACCTAAATTTAATTAATATTTTGTAAATTAACTATAGGTTTAACGGGCTTTTTATTAAAATATTGTTGAAAATCAGGGCTAAATCAGGGCTTTTTTCCCTCTTAAAACAGCCTTCTGCGGTTTTGCTTTATCTCCCCTCTCTTTTTCTTCCCCTCTATTCTCTTCTGTTTGCTCGCCTTGCTTGGCTTGGTGGCTTTTCTTTTTTTGGGAATAAAAAGTGACTTTGTTATTAATGCGATACATTTTTCAATCACTGCTAACTTGTTTTCGAGCTGAGAACGGTGTTTTTCTTCTGTTAATTTTAATTCTCCGCTATCTGTCATTCTGGATTGCAGTTTTTTCAACAGAATTTCCTTCTGATTACTATTTAACACTTTCGAATCGCTAATCCTGAAACTTAGCTCTACCTTTGTCTCCACTTTATTAACGTTTTGGCCGCCTTTGCCACCCGAACGCGCAGTTTTAAAGTTAAATTCACGTTTTATGAGTTCAATTTGTTCTTTTGCTAACATGAGCGTATTCATAATAAGCCTGAAGATACAAAATTACTTAGTTTCATTGCTATAATTTTGCTACAATGCGGTATTTCCTGCCCATAGTTTTGTTTATTGCTCAAATTTCCGCTGCACAAACCATTGCGGACTGCAAAACCCGTTTCGAAAAATATCTTAATCTGAATGGCGCGCTTAACGACCGCGTTTTATTCGAGAGCAATGCCTTTTACATTTTAAATGATAAAAAAGAAAAAGAATTTGCAGTGTATAATAACGAAGCTAAAATTCTGGCCGATTTTTTTGAAAACTCATCACTTACAGAACAGGCTAAATTATATAAACTGAAAGGTATAAATAAACTTAGCAATAAACAGCTCGATAGCTTGGTGATTACAATGAATGACGACAGTAAATTACCAAAACAAAATCCCGGTAAACCACTTCAAAATATTAGAATCGCTATTGATCCCGGTCATTTTTCTTCCAATTATGAAGATTCGAAAGTGGAAGGCAAGTATGTAAAACTCGTGAATGAAAAATCGAGAAAAAAAGACACAATTACTTTGGTAGAAGGTCAGCTTACTTTTTTTACTGCCCAAGTTTTAAAAAAGATGCTGGAAGAACAAGGGGCAAAAGTAATTTTAAGCCGCCCGAAAGAAAACACGACTGCTTTTAACCAGACTTATACCGATTGGTATACGCACCGCAGGAATAAAGTACTCGATAGTTTAAAAGCGAAAAAAGAATTAGATGATGATAAATACAAAATACTGAAGCAATTCCCAAAGGAAAAATTGTTCTGGGCCTTTTTCAGAGATTATGAATTGATGGAACGTGCCAAAAAAATTAACGGGTTTTATCCGCACGCTTCGGTTATCATTCATTACAATGTGGATGATAAAAATGCGCCTTGGACTTCAGCAAGTCAACGAAATAACAGTATGTGTTTTATAAGCGGAGCCTTTGGAAGTAAAGATTTAGCAAAACCTTCCAATAAATTACATTTTCTTAGATTATTATTGGGAAAACAAGTACACCAATCAGAAACCATGGGCAGGTTAACCATGAATTCTTTCGAGAAAAATTTAAAAATAAGCCGGGCTAAACAGGCAGACGCAGATTATTTAATGAAACATACCTTAAGCACAAATTGTCAGGGTTTATTTTGCAGGAACTTAATTTTAACCAGATGCATTAATTCTCCTCTGGTGTACGGTGAAAGTTTGTATCAGGACAATGTGCGGGAATCCGCCATGCTCAGCAACAGTAACTCCGATCAATACGGCGTGAAAACTTCAGAGCGCGTTTATCTCGTAGCTAAATCTTATTACGAAGCGATAATGAATTACTTCAGGGAACCTGAGATTAAAATTTCGGGCAAGTAACTAATACCCTTTTCGCCCTTCTCTTTTTCTGCTGGGCATATTCGTATATTAACGAGATTTCGTGTGAACCCGTGGTGTTATTAATACCTAATTGCGATATAGTTAAATCGTAACTATAACCAATCCGTAAATTCCTTTTGGGAATTTCACAGCCAAATAATAAGGCTAATGTTTCATTGTTAATGTAGCCGGGTGCGTAATTTTTAAACGGAATCCCTCTGTACCAAACTCCGAATGTTACCGGTAAATGAAAATAATAAAAGCCTACATCAAACTGATCGTTCCTTAATTCATGTTTATAATTAAAAGAAACGGAAACATATCTCTTCAAAGCATTTTTTCCTTTCGATTCAATAATGTAGCGGTAACCACCATGAACACCAAAAAACATTGGCAAAGGTTCTTGTCCACCAATCAAACTTACATTCGGACGATTTAAATGTTTAACTACTCCGCCAATCCAGTATTTTGAACTGTTGTATAAAACACCGGCACCAATATCAACATAATTTCTTCGTCCGTATGTTGTACCATCAAGCGAAACACCCGAACCTGTTACTAATTGATCATTAAAAACAAGTTTATTAAAACCTAAACTTTTCATATTATACGAAACACCGATACCTGCGCGAATTTCGTTTACTTTTCTCACCGTAAAACGGTAAGCGTAATTTACACCGGCCTGTGTATGTTTTAAGCCTGCCGTTCCTGAAATGTCTTGCATCACTAAAACGCCAATACCACTGTTTACATCGCTCAAATTATAATCATACGCAGCCAATGCAGTTGAATATGTTTTTCTTATACCGGGCCATTGATTGCGGTAATTGGCAACAAAGCGATGTTCTGTAGTTAAACCGGTAAACGCCGGATTCAAATAATGCGGTGCTGCATAAAATTGTGTTAATTGCGGGTCCTGTCCAAACACTTGAAGCGCGCACAAGAAAGAAATAAATATGTAAATTCTATTTTTCAATCTGTCTTCTTTGACATTTTAATAATTAACTCTTCAGGTGTTTTTTCGAATGCAACCGGATTAATATCCAATACAATTTTATTAAAACCTTCATCTTCAATAATGGCTTTATAAGATTTTAAAGGATTCATTACCAAGACAAATTTTCCGGTTTTTGCACTCGAATTAAAAATACCTGCGACTTGTTTGGTCTCTACATCCATTAAAGTAATTTTCGCATGTCCCGGTACGTTGTCTTTATAAACAATTGCCTGCTTCACAACCTCATCGTTATCTCCGAAGCGGGTATCAATCATATAAATATCAGAAGCACCCTTACTGTCTTCCTTAACTGAAGAATAATAGCCGTGTTTCCCATCGCCGCTCAGAACAAAAAAACGGTCGTTGTTTACCGAGTTAATCGGGTAACCTAAACTTTCAGCTTTCGCGTATTTATTTGTTTCCTGATCTAATACAGTTTTAAACACATCGTATTCACCAATGGTGTTATGCCCTTTCGAACTAAAGTATAATGTTCTTCCATCGGGATGCAGATAAGGATCATCCTCATCATAAGGGGTGTTTACTTCTGTTCCTAAATTAAACGGCATTGCCCATTTTCCATTAGGTAATTTTTTTACCCGATAAATATCTTTCCCGCCATAACCGCCGGGGCGATTACTGCTGAAATAAATTTCGCTGGTATCACTGCTGAAGCATGCACTAGTTTCGATAAATTGCGAATTAATCTCCTTACCATATTTTTGAAGCGGGCCCCAGGCCTTGCCATTAAAACTGTTTACAACTTTAGTCACATACAAATCACCCGTTATCAAATCAGCTGCTGTGCGGTAAACAATCATCCGTTCACCATCCGGACTCAAGGCAACACACGCGTCATGCGTGTCAGAATTTACCGGAGAACCAATGTTTGCGGCCTTGCTCCAATTACCATAAGTGTTATAGCTGATGTAAACATCTTCATGATAATTTCCATAAGCATCCTTAACGTTATTTGAACTTCCTTCGCGTCGGGAGGTAAAGTACATGACACTTTCGTCCGAGGTAATTACAGGCACATAATCAGGATAAGTTGAATTAATGCCATCACCAAGGTTTGTAATGATAGAACGGTGAGGTTTTGCAATTTCTTTTTTCGCATTACTGCATACTTCAATCATGTGATTAGCCTCATCGTTGTTGATGGCTCTCTTTTTGGGATCTATTTCAAGATATTTGATAAAATAATCCGTGGCTTTATCGAAACTTTTTAGTTGGTGATTAACTTTCCCAAGATAAAACATCGCCTCAGGTAATTTTGAATCCTGAATTATAACTGCATTAGGCTTCACAGAGTCAACAGGCCAGCTTAGTTTCAGCTTACAAATTAATGCGTTCAGGTTCGCGGTTTCGTTTCTCCTGTCTAACACCAAAGCTTTTTCATACTCCTTCAGCGCATTCAAATAATCTTCTCCCTCGAAATACAAAGCAGCTTCTTTGAGCTGTTTGTTCACCATCTTTGCAGAAGACTGACCATATGCAGTTGCCAGGCACAGAAAAAATATATTTATAGCAGCGAAATATTTCATAAACTATTTCAACAACAACACGTCGCCCGTTTTATTAATTATTTTTCCATCAAGGGTAACAGCATTCAGTTTCCACACATACACATCCTGTGTACAAACTTTGCCTTTGTAATAACCATCCCATCCCTCAGTAGTTTCTTTGGTTAAGAATAAAAGTTCGCCCCATCTGGAGTAAATACTTAATTCATATTTCGATTTATCAACGCCTTTAATCACAGGATGGAAAATATCATTGCTTAAATCAGCCGAATTATAAGTAGTACCCGGTGAACCAAGTAAATTTGGTGTGAACGCATTCGGTATTTCAATAGTCGCTTCTTCGTGAACAATTATTTTAGTCGGCAACTGGAAGGTATCTTTACATCCGTTATTGCTGGTAACAATTAAGGTAACAATATATTCCCCTTCGGCCGTATAATCATAATCCGGATTGGTTAAGGTTGAAGTGCCAATTGCGTCACCGAAAGTCCAGTAATTACTTGCAATGTTTCCGGTTGATAAATTAGTACAATGAATCGGGTCGTCAGGAATATTTACTGTTGTAGGACTCACCTGGAAATTAGCAACCGGCTGCGGAAATACAGTAATCTGTGAATAAGCAGTATCTGCGCATCCATTTGCATCAGAAGCTATCATGCTAACTGTATAAATCACGTTAGCGGTTGTCACATTTACAAAAGTGTGTTGTGCAGGTGCTCCGGCAAAAGTATTTCCATCACCGAAATTCCAATTATAATTAGTGGCTCCTGCAATTGCAGGGAAATTGACAGCTAATGGTGCACAACCCGCAACCGGTGAAGGTGTAATAATGTAATTAGGTTGAGAATGTACAATGATTGGAACAACGAGGGTATCCATACATCCTACGGCATTGGTTGCAATTAACTGCACGTTGTACGTTTGATTGATGCCGGAGTTATTTATGTATTGCTGAGTTGTATTTGTTGCTGTTGATGTACTACTGTTTCCGAAATCCCAGTTATAACTGTTGGCTCCCAAAGATAGGTTTGTAAATGTTAGCATTTTTGGTGAACATGCAGGTGTATCAACTGAAAAATCAGCCTTAGGCAATGGTAACAGTGTTACGGTTTTTGTAATCGAATCGCGGCAACCGTTAGTGCTGATAACGAGAAGCTCTACATTAAACACCGTGTTAGAAGAAGTATTATTTGTTGTAAAAGTGTGAACAGGATTGGTTAAGGTTGATAAATTCCCGTCATCAAAATCCCAGTTATTACCGCCGTTGAGTGCACTTGTATTCGTAAAATTGACTGTTAAAGGCGAACAACCATTGGCCGGATTCCGGTTGAAGTTGGCGATGGGTTTAGGGAAAACAGTAATTGTTCCGTAAGCTGTATCAACACAGGCAAAACCATTACTTGCTATTAATGTCACTGTAAATATTTGCGTTGTTAATCCTGAGTTTGTGAAAGTATGACTTGGATTTAAACTCACAGAAGTATTTCCGTCACCAAAATCCCAGGCAGCAGTTACCAAACCCGGTGTAGCAGGAAAATTAACAACTAACGGTGTACAGCCACTGACCGGAACTGCAGTAATTGAAAAAGATGGCTGTGGATAAGTTGTTATTACCTGAGTAGTTGTATCTGTACAGCCGTCGCTATTCGTTACTATTAATTGAGCAGTGTAAGTTTGAATAAACAAAGTGGCATTTACATAAGAGTGTGTTGGGCTTGCCAAAGTAGAAAAATTACCATCGCCAAAATCCCAGTTATAAATTGTTCCGCCCGTAGAAGTGTTTGTGAAACTAACTGCTAATGGTGTACATCCGGGCGCATTATTACATGTAAATGAAGAAACAGGTTTTGCGAAAACAGTTACAGCGCGTTTTACTGAATCTGTACAACCAAAAGCATTGAGTGCTGTTAAAACGATTGTGTTTGTTATTGTGCTTCCAGATGAGTTGGTATAAGAAAATGTAGGGTTAACAGCATTGGATGTTGCAGTTGGAACGGTACCAAAATTCCATAAATAGTTGATTGCTCCGGCTGATCCATTGGTAAAACTACAGGTTAGAGTTGGACACCCGCTTAAAGGTGAAACAGTGAACGCGGCAGTTGGTCGTGGTGTGATTAGTATATTACTAGTTATAGAATCTTTACAAAAAGCCGTATTTATTACCAGCGTAACCGAATATGTTCCGGTTGCTGTATAAGTATGTACGGGGTTTGGTGTTCCGGATAAAGGCGAGCCATCCCCGAAATTCCAATTCCAGGTTACAATAGTATTACTTGCCGCGGCGGTAGACATATCTGTGAACGAAGTAACTGAACCTACACAGGTTTGTGAAGGTGAAAATGCGGCTGTTGGTCCCTGATAAACTGTCACCGTTGAAGTTTTAATGTTCTTGCACAAATTTGCAGCGGTAACGGTTAATGTAATAACGCTGTTTCCTATTGTAGTGTAAGTTTGTGCCGGTGGTGTTTGGCTTGTTGAAGTATTACTATTTCCGAAGTTCCAGTTCCAGGCGCTGGCACCAACCGAAGTATCTGTAAATGTTACGCCGCTTAAGGTATTGCAACCTAAAGAAGGTGCATAAGTGAAATTTGCTGTTGGTGCAGGCAAAATAGTAATGACATTTCTGGCTGTATCAGAACATCCGGCTGCAAAATAAACTACTTGTGTTACGGTATATGTACCCGGGGTAACATAAGTGAAAGTTTGCGGCGCGTAGGATGTATTTACAAATCCTGCACCTACACCGAAATCCCATTTATAAAAATAACCCGGTGTACTTGTGTTTGTAAAGGTTACAGCAGAATTCTGACACAAAGGATTTGGCGGAACATTAAAGTTTGCAACGGGTGCAGCAATAATCGAAACGTTAATGGTAGTACTTGTTACACCACACATGTTACTGTCGCGCAAAACAACCGAATAAGTTCCGATGCCGGGATACGTAATCGTCATTGGTGTTGTTGGCGGCCATGGCTTCCACGGAATAATGGAATCATATCCCTTTCCCCAATAATCGCCAAAATGCCATTCTTCCTGTCGCTGAAAAGTATTTCCCTGTGCTAAACAATTTCTGGTGGTTGTATTTGTAAATGTAAATGTTGTATTAGGAAAACATTTTAAGAAAGCATCAGGTGTAATAGCAGCAACATCCTTATCGTAAATCTGAATAGGATTAAAATTTGCAGTGGTAGGACTTCCGAAACTGCAATAATTCATCGCCATGAGTGTAACCTGCGTTTGACAATTCACGGTTCCTACACTATAGGTATGCGAAATAGTTTGTCCTGCATTTGTATAACTGTAAACTGCCAGAGGTGAACCATCTCCAAAATCCCAGGTAAAAGTTGTTGTTGCAGAAACATCGGTACTCGAATTAATAAACTGTAAAACTGCAGGGGCGCAGGCTTGTGTAACACCGCCGATTGGAATTTGTATGGAAGCGTTCACGGGTTTTTCCATCACAACAACACCTGTTAGCGTACAGCTTAATGAAGGAATTATTAATTGAAGATTAAATGTATCTGTACTTGCTGTTGTATAAGTGTGAGGGATAAGCGACATAGCAGTATAAGAACCGCCAACAGTATTTGGTGATCCGTCGCCCCAAACTATAGTATATGCGCCCCAGCCAACATTCGATTGCAAATTCATATTGTAGGTGCCGGTACCTGAACAATTGATCCATTTTGGGTTAGAGCTAAGCACACCGAGGTAATCGAACACCTGCGGGCATTGTGCTTTAGAAAAAAAAGTTCCTAAAAAGAAAAAAACTATAAGTAGTTTTTTAATCATGTTCATTTTTTTGTTCTCATTCTTTTTCCGCCGGAGCGGTTGCAGGTTTGTAAGCCGGGTTCTGTTTCATTCCCGATAAATCGGGAGTATATCCTATCATTTATCTAAGCGGCCTACCCATCACGGTTTTCCTCCTTGCGGGGGATAGAACGGGTCGCTCTAAAACCGTGACCTATTTGGC
>CAZRNW010000011.1:0-19242 GCA_964601535.1 uncultured Flavobacteriaceae bacterium | reverse complement strand
TAAATAATTATAAGATTTTGACACGCTTACACCACCCGCATTAGAAATGTTTTCTGAAATCTTCGGCTCATAACTTTCAAAACTCTCAGGCAGACTCAATTTAGGAGCCTCTAATAATTTTAAATTGCCCTTTCCACTAATGGTAATTTTTAAATTGAAGGCGTCGTTTGCTTTTATGGTGTTCTTACTTGCTTCCACTTTATAATTCAAACTCCCTACTCCGCCCGAAAAATTAACAGGTTTCCCTGCTTCAGGCACATCCATGACGTTAATTTTAATTTTTTTACTCAAAGCTTTTACAACAACATCTTCAAATCCGCCGCCTCCAAAAAATTGCTCAAAAATATTTCTTGGTTTTTTATTGCTTTGTTTCCTCACCACACACTCCACTTCTGTTGGATCAATAGTTAAATCACCGGTACGCTGCGGGAAAATATAAGTCCTGTTAAATTCACCTACATAATAATTCACGCCATCTAAATTTTCAATTTGTAACTGGACATTCGGCACACCTTCCGGTTGCTGCGACCAAAACCCATTAAAAGCAGGAAATTTCACATTCTGAAATCCGCGTAAATCAAAACGCGAATAAATTTTTTGCGTAACCATAATCTGTTCACCAATGTAACATTTGGTTTTACTCACCGTTGTTTTTACAAAAACATCATCCCCGCTGCTTACAGGCGTACTTTGCTCATTCGGATTTGCTGCAGTTTGGGTTTGTTGCTGCTGTTGTCCCGGAGGAACCGCTCCTTTAACCGCTTCAATGTTTACCGGATTTGTATTTATATTCTGTCCGTTAAAACTGAATATCATGGGGCCAATCTGAAACTTACCCTCTTTTTTAGCCGCAATTAAAAATGAAATAGAAAATGACTGCGACAAAGCCCCATTCACATATTGCATGCTCTGACTTGTATTCGGACCTGAGAAAATATCAAAATCTTTAAAATTCGGCGGTGTGTAGGTAGATGGCTGTGCATTTGCCGTAAACACAATTTGAAACGGAGAACCCACCTGCACTTTATTGGAACTTACCTGTACTGAAACTTTTTGTCCAAATGAAAAAACAGAACAAAGCAAAGCCATCACGATAATCGTTAACGCACTTTCATTTCTATTTAATTTTTCAGCCATTCGTACTTCGTCAATCGTACTTCGTATTTGGGTTTACCAGTCTTTTTCTGTTTTTACTTTTTGTCCTTCAGCTTTCTTTTTCTTGCCTTGCAATTTTTGTTCCATGTTCTGCAACGCGTTCAACATACGTTCTGCTTGTTCTTTCGACATCTGCGGTTGTTGCTGTTGTTGATTTTGTTGCTGCTGCTGCTTGTCTTTATTCTTATCTTTCTTTTGTTGCTCTTTCAATTTCTTCAAAGCGTAAGCCAAATTGTAACGGGTGTCTTCATCTTTCGGGTCGACTTTTAAAGATTTCTTATACGCATCAACTGCTTCCTGCCAATTAGCCTGCTTCAGGCGACAATTACCAAGATTATGTAAAGCCTGATGCAAAGTATCCTTATGGGAAACAGTTTGCGATACAACATCGAACTGCGCGGCTGCCTCATCGAGCATAATATTTGCTAATGAATCAGGTTTCATTCCCATGATTGGTGCTTTGTTTTTTGAGTTTTTAATTCCCACCGCTTCTTTATAAATCGCATCACCTAAATTGAAATTCGCTTTTTTAAGGGCAGGGTTTATTTTTAAAGCTTCACGGTAAGAATTAATCGCACTTACATTTTTTCCGCTGTGATATTTATTATTTCCGTTATAAATCAATTCCCTGTCTTTTTGGGCAGAGGCATTTGAAAAACTTAAAACCGAAATCAAAACAACACCTGCTACCGGTTTATTTGATTTTAAAACATGCGCCAAAAATTTGCGGAACCAATTACTTACTCTTTCGCTGATGAAAAACTCAATAATAAATAATAATAAAGCCAAACCTAAAAACCATTGAAACTGGTCTTCATAATCGGTATACATTTTGGTGTCGATTTGTTTCTTATCCAATTGTGCCAATTTATCAAGAATTGCATTTAAACCGATATCCGCATTAGTTGCCTGAACAAAAATACCATCTGCTTTACCTGCAATTTCCTGTAATACTTCTTTATTTAATTTAGTGACAACAGTGTTGCCGTCTTTATCTTTTCTATAGCCTTGAACTACTCCGTTATTAAGCATGGGAATCGGAACGCCTGTTTCAGAACCAACACCAATACAATTCACTATTACGCCGGCTTTGGCTGCTTCCTCTGCAGCTTCAACAGCCTCAGCTTCGTGATTTTCACCATCAGTAATAATAACAATGGTTTTATTCTTTTCTAAATCTTTACTGAAACCTTCCAGTGCTTTTCGGATGGCTGCTCCAATATTGGTGCCTTGCGTGGGAACCATCTGTGTATTGATACCTCCTAAAAATAATTTGGCTGCACTGTAATCGGTTGTGATTGGTAACTGAACATAAGCCTCACCTGCAAAAACAATAATTCCTAATCGGTCGCCCTGCAGTTTATCAATCATTTTTTCTAATGCAAATTTAGCGCGCTCTAAACGGTTAGGTGATAAATCCTGCGCGAGCATACTATTAGATACATCCAGACAAACTATAATGTCAGCGCCTTCACGTTTTACTTCCTGTGTTTTACTTCCCGTTTGTAGATTACAAACAGCAAGAATCAAACTTTGCAATTTTCTTGGAAGTTGAAATGTCAGGCACCAATGCCTTTACTAATTCATACTCACCTAATTTTCTTAAACGTTTTTTTACAGAAACTAAATACCATATAAATACCACCAGCATTAACGGTAATGCTGCAAAAGCATAAAAGTATATGTCATTCTCAAACCTGAACATTAGGGTGCTGATTTAAATACTATACGTTTTAAAATAAATTCCAATAATAAAGCGATAAGCGCGGCAACACCTAAAGGCAGAAAATGTTCAGCTTTGTTGGTGAAACTCTTTTCGCTGATGATTGTTTTTTCCAATCTGTCAATTTCTTTATAAACATTTGATAAACTTTCCTTATCCATCGCCCTGAAATATTTTCCGCCGGTCATCTCCGAAATTTTATTCATCACCACTTCATCAATCTCTACATCCACATAATCGTATTCCAATTGTCCGTTCGGGTACATAGCTACAGGTTGTAAAGCTTTTCCTTTTGTACCTACCCCAATGGTATAAACACGCAACCCATAAGTTTTTGCAATTTCTCCTGCTGTTAAAGGCGCGATTGCTCCCACATTACTAACACCATCAGAAATTAGAATAATAACTTTGCTTTTTGATTTACTGTCTTTTAACCTCGCCACTGCGTCTGCCAAACCCAAACCAATTGCTGTTCCCTGATCGAGCATTCCTGCCTTTATATCGGGAAACATGTTTTTTAAAATTTTGTGGTCGACTGTTAAAGGACATTGGGTAAAAGCCTCCCCGCTAAAAATCACTAATCCGATTTTATCATTCGGGCGGGCGTCAATGAAATCCATAATAACTTCTTTCGCTACTTCTAATCGGTTTGGTTTAAAATCTTTGGCGAGCATTGATAAAGAAATATCCATGCTTATGACGATATCTATTCCTTCTGTTTTGATGTCTTTCCAGCTGCTGCGTGATTGCGGACGGGCTAATGCCAGAATAATTAAAGAAACACCAATGAGGCGCATTACTAAAACTAAATGGCGGAGACGGGCTTTAAGAGATGTTTTTATACCGGAAAAATTACTGAAAGAAGAAAAATGAATTTCGCCTTCATATTTTTTCAGTTTAATTAAATACCAGATAATCATTGCCGGCAGCAACAAAAACAACCAGAACCAGTGTTTTTCGGCGAATTCTATGTCTTGCAAATAACTTATCATTTTGGTTCTTCTGTATTGGCTGTTGGAGTTTCCTCCTCAATGGTAATTTCTTCTTCACGTTTTGTTCCGTTCACAAAATCAAAAGCGTTTTGTAAAGCAAGCTGATGTTCCTGCTCGATTGGAATTACTTTCGCGAACTTCACAAAATCGGCCAGCACTAACATTTGCTGCAATTTTTCCTTGCTTAAAGGATCAACAACCTGTGATTTAAATGCGCGTACAATCTCATCAGTTGTTAATTCCAGCGCCTGAATACCGAAACGGCCTTCGATGTACAAACGCACAGAGTCAGAAATGGCTGAATAATATTCCTTGGTTTTTCCTTCTTTCCAAACAGCTTCTTCCTTCACTTTTTCCAGCTGTTGTAATGCCAGAATATGCGGCGGAACATCAGGTTTCTTTTCAATAATTTGCTCAGGTTTTTTCTTCGTGAGTTTCATTATTACAAAAACAATCAGTGCAACTAATAGAATAGCTGTAGCTCCCCAATACACCATTGGTAAATACCATTTCCAGTCGAACGGCTCGTTGAATGGCGGCTTAATATCTTTTACTGTAGCTTCAGTGGTATCGGTCTTAACCGTATTTACCTCTAAAAACAAAGCTTCAGTCAGAACAGGATTAACCGTATCCCCATTCACAAAAAACTTAAATGGCGGAATAGCGAAATAACCGGAATCAAAAGCCGAAATAATAAATTGCTGATGCTGCTGAATGATGGAAGGATTTGCCTTATCTGGAATAGTCGAGTCGATCGCTGTTTGAGAAACAATTTCCACTTTTCCGGTAATCGTATCTTCAAACGAAGGCCAGTCAATTTTTAAATTTTTTGCTGCATTTGCATCGTAAGTTACATAAACATCGAGTTTCGTCTGCTCACCAATTCTGATTTTGCTCGAATCTAAAACCGCGTTGACTTTTATTTGCGATTTCAGTGAAGTAAAAACAACCACACAGAGAAACAAAAAAATATGTTTGAGGCTAATTTTCATTATCTGCGTTTAAATAAATTCATGAGTGGTTTAATATAGCCTTCGTGCGTATAGATATCACAATAATCAACACCGCATTTATTAAATTTATCCTTCATGCTTTGTTCGCGCTTCAACACATTTATTTTAAATTGTTTTTGGAACTCCTTGCTGCTTGTATCGGCCCAGACAATTTTACCGGTTTCGTTATCTTTTAATTTGATTAAACCTACCTTAGGAATATCCAGTTCTGTTTTATCATTTATCTTAAGCGCAATTAAATCGTGTTTTTTATTGGCGATTTTCAGGGCATCGGTATAATTTTCTTTCGCATAAAAATCAGAAAGTAAAAACACGGTGCTTCGTTTCTTAATTACATTCGTAAGATATTTAAGAGCTAATTCCAAATCTGTTCCTGTGCTCTCTGCTTTAAAATCGATGAGCTCGCGGATAATCCGTAACACATGCGATTTTCCTTTTTTAGGCGGAATGAATTTTTCTATTTTGTCCGAAAAAAATATTACACCAATCTTATCATTGTTAGTTGTTGCTGAAAAAGCAACCACCGCAGATAACTCAGTTATTAAATCTTTTTTGTATTGTTTATGCGTACCAAAAAAACCGCTCGCACTCACATCAATTAATAATACAACGCTTAATTCGCGTTCTTCTTCAAACACTTTTACATAAGGTGAATTAAAACGGGCAGTTACGTTCCAGTCAATAGTTCTTACATCATCTCCGGGCGTGTATTCACGAACTTCCGAAAAAGCCATACCGCGACCTTTAAACGCAGAGTGATACTCACCAGAGAATATCTGGCGACTCAAACCGCGCGTTTTGATTTCGATTTTGCGGACTTTTTTTAAGAGCTCGGAGGTTTCCATGAGTTTGGAGTTAAGAGTTCGGAGTTGGGAGCGGGGGTCTCTTTCTACGAACTCCCAACTCCATACTCCCAACTACTATGGCACTTCAACTGTATTTAAAATTTCGGTAATGATATTTTCCGAAGTGATGTTTTCGGCTTCCGCTTCGTAAGTTAAACCGATACGGTGACGCATCACATCCGAACAAATGGCACGAACATCTTCAGGAATTACATAACCGCGTCGCTTAATAAATGCATAAGCCTTTGCAGCTAATGCCAAATTAATACTTGCACGCGGCGAACCACCGTAAGAAATTAATCCATGGAATTTTTCCAGTTTGTATTCTTTAGGGAAACGGGTTGAGAAAACGATATCCACAATATACCGCTCAATTTTTTCGTCCATGTAAACATCTTTTACCACTTTACGGGCTTTGATGATATCATCAGGACTCAAAATTGCATTTGGTTTCGGCATACCATCGGGTGCAATATTTGCAGCAATAATTTTACGTTCTTCTTCCTTGGTTGGATAACCGATTACAACCTTCAGCATAAAACGATCCATTTGGGCTTCAGGTAAAGGATATGTTCCCTCCTGTTCAACCGGGTTCTGAGTTGCTAAAACCAGAAAAGGGTTTGGAAGCGGGAAAGTTTGGTCGCCAATAGTGACTTGTTTTTCCTGCATGGCTTCAAGTAAAGCGGATTGCACTTTTGCCGGAGCACGGTTAATCTCATCAGCCAGAACGAAATTGGCGAAAACAGGTCCTTTACGGATGGAAAATGCCTCCTGCTTCTGGTTATAAATCATGGTTCCTATCAAATCGGCCGGTAATAAATCGGGGGTAAACTGGATACGGCTGAAATCAGCATGAATACACTTTGCAAGCGTATTAATTGCTAAAGTTTTAGCTAATCCCGGTACACCTTCCAGTAAAATATGGCCGTTACTGAGCAATCCGATAAGGAGTCTTTCAACCATGCTTTTCTGGCCAACAATTACTTTGTCCATTTCAACCGTAAGTAGGTCGACAAACGCACTTTCGCGTTGTATTTTTTCATTTAATTCTCTTATATCTACCATAAAATTTCTGAATGTTTTCAAAAGTAGTAAGCCTAGGGTTTAAGGCTTAAATTACGTTGTTAAAAGATGTTAAGTGCCCAATGGTAATTAACGATATTTAAGGTTCCTTAAGGAATGGTTAAATTTTTAAACTGCCTTTAGTCATTTTCCCAAAAAAATACATAGTTAGGTGTAGTTGTTAATTACAATTATTTACCTATTTTTGACCTCTAAATAAAAACCTTTAAAAAACAAAAACAATGAAAAAAATTACAACTATCGCTATTGCTGCTTTAGCAATCAGCTTTGCATCTTGCAAAAAAGACCGTACTTGTACTTGTACAACAACTTATGCATCAGGTGGTGGTACTCACACTGAAGTAACTGTTTACAAAAAAGCTAAGAAACATGATGTTCGTGGCATGTGTGTTGGAACCAGCGGAACTGATACTTATAATCCTGGTACCACTACAACTAAGGACACAAAAACTTGCGAATTAAAATAATTTTCGCTTGTTATTTATAATAAAGGCTACCTTTGGGTAGCCTTTTTTTATGCCCAAAGAAAAAGTATTTAGGATAATCTCGGTTGTACTTTCCGCATTAATGGGATTATTATTTATTTATTCCGGCTATACCAAACTTTACCCAATTGAGCCCTTCGAATATACTTTTGTTGATTTAGGCTTGGGCAACTGGACTCTAGCTCCTTACATTGCAAGATTTATGATTGGGCTTGAGTTTTTTCTGGGACTCATGCTTATTTCAAATCTTTATCTGAAAAAATTCGTTATCAAATTAACGGTTGCCACGCTGTTAATGTTTACTGCCTATCTGGGTTTTATGATTTTAAATGAGGGCAATAACAGTAATTGCGGCTGTTTCGGTAATGCAATCGCCATGACCCCCTTTCAAGCCATTGTTAAAAATATTATCATGCTAGCCGTTTGCTTTTTCATTTACAAATTTCATGAAGGCTATACATTAGGAAAACTTGGCACTGCCCTTAATATCACTTTTTTACTTACCGCAATGATCATGCCCCATGTTTTAAACTATGTTGACTTAGATTATTCTCAAGCTTATTTAAACAAACCCGAAAATAATTTTAAACTTGAATTAGACACCCTTTATAACAACGCTTACGAGAAAGTGCCGCCAAAAACTTTATCAGAAGGCAAACATGTTCTTGCTTTTATGAGTTTAAGCTGTCAGCATTGCAGAATTGCCGCAAAAAAAATCAGATTGATTCATGAGAAAAATCCAAACATTGATTTTTATTTTATTCTGAATGGTGAAAAAGAAAAAATGAAATGGTTTTATCTCGATACAAAAACCGAAAACATTCCATACACCATGCTCCGCGCAAGGCCTTTTGTTTACTTAGCGGGAACAAATTTACCAACCATCTTTTTGGTGAATAATTCTACCGTGGAACATTGGGTGAATTATATGGAACTCGATCAAGGCGAGCTTGAGAAATGGCTCAAGGAATAATTTAAAAATCTTGAGTTCAAAAATTTAAAATTCAAAGATTCAAGAATTCTGCACGCCTAATCTTTATATATGCTTCAGAATTTCTTTCTCAACCTCTTCACTATCCCACTTACTTTCTATTCCCGGCATAGCCATAATTTTTTTCATGATGGCTTCTTGTCTTTCACCTTCTTTTAAAGCAGTGCTGTAACGGATGTGCGGACTATAAGTAACCATGCTATAAAGCGGAATCCATTTATCAGGATATTTTGAATTGAAACGTGCTTCTATTTTTTTCTGCAATAAAAACTTAGGGTCGGCTGTTTTATCGCGCATCTCAATAAAATTCGCAATGGCCAAATCAGCAATAGCATCGCCATCGGGTTTGCGTAAGGTTTGATACTCCGGCATGATTTTATTCCAGTCTTCCTTGTGTTTCTCAATTAATTCATTCAACACCACACAATCTTCAAAACCGCAATTCATTCCTTGTCCGAAAAACGGAACGATGGCATGCGCAGCATCTCCAATCAAAGCAACTTTGTTATCGAATGTCCATGGAAAACATTTTACGGTAACCAAAGATGATACAGGATTATTCATAAAATCATCAAGCAAGGTTGGCATTAACGGTACTGCATCCGGAAATTCTTCCTCAAAAAACTTCTTTATTTGCTCTTTGGTTTTTAAATTTTCAAAAGATTTTTCACCTTCAAAAGGTAAAAACAAAGTACAGGTGAAATTTCCATCCATGTTTGGAAGTGCAATCATCATGAAACTTCCGCGCGGCCAGATATGCAATGCGTTTTTCTCAATTAAAAAAGAACCATTTGGGCCCGGAGGAATAATTAATTCTTTATAACCCGCCGAAATATAATGCTGATTGTATTCAAATCTGTCGCTGCTCAATTGCATGTTTAAACGCGAAGCTGCGAAAGCACCATCAGAACCAAAAATTAAATCACTTGTTGAAGAACTTGTTTTGTGTGTTTCTTCATTAATAAATTGAGCCTCGAGTGTTTTTCTGTTAATATGCGTACACCGTTCGTTAAAATGAATTTTTACATTTCCTTTTTGTTCTGCCAAATCCATTAAGCGCATGTTTATTTCAGCCCGCGAAACAGAATAAATGGCCTGATTGTCTTTTCCGTAAGGCTGAAAAGCTGTTGAACTATCTTTATGATGAATAAATCGACCGTACATCGGTATGGCAATTTTCCGGATTTCATCAGCAATTCCGACACCTTCTAAACCTCTCCAGCCTCTGTCACTCAAAGCCAGATTTATGGATTTCCCTGCTGAAATTTTTGCCGTCCGCATATCGGGGCGACGTTCGTAAATATTTATTTTATAACCTTTTTTTGAAAGATAAATAGATAACAAGGACCCTACAAGTCCCGCTCCAATCATATTCACGCTTTTGTTTGTCATATCAGCTGCAATTTTACCTAAATCTTAGAGATAAAAAAATAAAAGGGCATGATTTTTTTCATGCCCTTAGAATATTTGATTCAAATTATTATTCCTTAATGAGTTTTAAGGAATTCTGACCGCAATTAATAATATAAATTCCCGGAGCCAGCTTGCTTAAGTTCAGTTTTAGCTCATCTGACTTAAAAGTTTCTTCGATTAAAAGCTTTCCATCAAGGTTGTAAATCTTAACTTTTTCCGCCGTATTTAATTTAAGAATATTGAGAAATTCGTCGGCGGGATTCGGATAAAAACCAAAACCATTTTTTTCCAATTCGTACTGTTCAATTCCTAAAGCTATAGATTTACAACGCACCACAAAATTGTCATTGGGGTTGGGATGAATAGCTAACCAATTAGCTTTTGTTTCCGACATGTTTTCCCAGGTAATTTTTCCTGCAGTTTTTAATGTGTTCATACTTCGGATGAATTTAGCTATGCTGTCAACAATATCCACATCCAAAAATCCTCTGAAATTCATTGTAGCGCTGGCTGTATAAAAAGTATTGGTAAGTGTTGGCGCAGCATTGCAATAATTAACATAAGCAGAAATATAACTGAACAATGCAGTTACATTTGTTGTATCTTCCAGAGCCCATTTCTCGCAACCGTTACCAATATTTATTAAGTTAGAAATATTATTGTTTCCAAAACTAACGCTGGTTGTACCGGCAGGCCGCCACATACCAAAAGCATTATAGTCATCCACGTGTCCCGGTGTTCCTCCGCCCCAGAGAGTAGTTGGGGTCCAAGTGTAAGACGGATATGCATTCCCCTTCAAACCATTTTTCCAGGTTGTCCAGTCATCGCCGTTGAGCGGATACGTCCAATCTGCCGACTTATATAAAAAACCGCCCACATTCACTCTGGCAGGTGTTAAACCGCAGGAATCTAGCAAATGTGCTACGTCAGCATAATTATGCGGATTGTAATTTAAACCCGGTGATAAATTAATGTGGTTATGAGGATCTACTTCAATTAATGAGTGCGACTCCATGCTTTGTATAAAGTCAGTTGGATTTGTATTAGCTGATTCGTGCAGAAGACAACCTAAAATAAAATTAGACTCCAGTTGCATGTTCCATTTAACACCATATTTCTGAACCGTATCTTTTAATTTTAAGGCTGTGGCCTTAACACCATTGTAGTCGTTTATATCATTGTAATCAATTCCCTTTTGATAATCCTGAATCTCATTATGTGAATGAAGACAAAAATGGACCACATTTTGCGCTGAAAGGCTAAGTGATAAAACTGCAGCTAAAGAGAGAAGAGTTTTTTTCATAAACTTATTTTGTTTTTAAATTGAAATTTAAATTTAAATAAATATTAGCGAAAAAACAATCCTTTTGGCTCTATGTTTTTCATACCTTTGTTATATGCTCGACAAGCTAAAACAATACATTATTAATAACGGCTTATTTAACAAAAACGATAAGCTTTTACTGGCTTTCAGCGGAGGTATTGATTCAGTTGTTCTGGCCCGTCTTTTAAAAGATGGAGGTTATGATTTTGAATTGGCACACTGTAATTTTAAATTAAGGGGGGCAGAATCGGATACAGATGAAAAATTTTGCAGGGATTTTGCTAAAAAGAATAAAGTAAAAATCCATTGCGCCCAATTCGACACTAAATCATTTGTAAAAAAATCAGGGAGCTCGGTTCAAATGGCAGCACGCGAACTCCGTTACAATTGGTTTATGGAACTGTCTAAAAAAAATAAATTCAATTTTATTCTAACTGCGCATCACGCAAATGACAACATAGAAACACTTTTAATTAATCTAATCAGAGGTACCGGCATAAATGGTTTAAAAGGTATCCCCCATAAACAAAATATTATTGCAAGGCCTTTACTTTTTGCATCGAAAGATTTGATTATTGCATTCGCGAAGAAAAATAAATTGAATTACCGTAACGATAGCAGTAACGACGAAGTAAAATACAAAAGAAATTATTTGCGTCACGAAATTGTACCGGGACTGAAAAAATTAAATCCCGCTCTTGAAAGTACATTCGAAAATAATATCCGCCTCTTTAAACAAAGCGCAGCTGTTGTGAAACAATTTGTGAATGAGAAAAGAAAGGAAATGGTTGTTGAGCAAGAGGGAAGAATGCGAATCGATGTAAAAAAAATGTTGCAGGAAGAATCTGCTGAATTATTATTGCATGAATGGTTATCACCAAAAGGATTTAACAGCTCGCAGACGGAACAGATTTTGAAAAGCCTTGGCGTGAAATTATCCGGGAAACTGTTTTTTTCGGAAACACACAAAGCGCTGATCGATCGTGACTTTATTTTTATTGAGAAAATAAATGAAAAGCTGACAGAAAAAGAATTTTTAATCAAGGATTTATCTGATTTCAAAAAGCTGCCTTTTAGGGTTAATGCCGGTTTAAGTTCTTCAAAAAAAATAATCAGCGGAAAAAAAGTAGCCCAGATTAATTTTGAAAAACAGGTGTTCCCTCTGAAAATCCGTAAATGGAAAGCCGGCGATAAATTCATGCCTTTGGGAATGAATGGCTTTAAAAAAATCAGTGATTTTTTAATTAGTCAGAAACTGAATCGTTTCGAAAAAGAAAATATTTGGTTACTGTTAAGTAAAAATGAAGTGGTATGGGTGATCGGTCAGAGACTTGATGACCGTTACAAAATAAATCCGGGAACCAAAAAAATCCTGAAATTAGAACTTCAATAACAAAATGGAAAGCGATTTACTTTTTGAAGAGAAACAATACATGGGACACAACCGCCTCAGTATTATCTGGCGCATGGTATTAGCTTTGTTTTGTTTCATAGGATATTATTGGAGCGAGAACCCGAAACCGGTGCAAGTAAGTGTTTTTTACATTGGCTCTTATCCTATCCAGCATATTCCTAATTCAGGTAAGGTTTTCTTTTTGCTGGGATTAATTATTCTTGTTATTTCTGCTTTGCTGGTTTACATTTTACACATTCATACCCGGGTTTATAAAGGTTATATGATTATTGATGGGTTTTTAGGAGCACGGAAAGTGAAGATTGATTTCAGTACGATTACTTATTTAAGAAAAGGGAGATACAAATTAAACCTCTTCCGGAGGGCTGTTTACAATTTACATTCGAAAGGAATTATCCGGTTTTACACAAGCGGACAGGATTTTGTGGAGCTAAAAGACACCGCAGGATTCACTTATCGTATTGGTTCTCAGCGCGCAGAGGAGCTTTTAGCCTGTATTAAGCCGAACTTAAAAAGTTCATAAGATATTGAAACCGAGACGGTTTTTTGGCGTATAATTATATCGTAATCCCAAAAACATCCTGCCATGAATACTGCTACTTTCGAAAAAATTGAAAAGGAAAATATTTCCTCCCTGAAATTTCCGAATACTGAAGTTTTAGAAGACGAAGAGAAGATTCAAGAGCGTACAGCAGACCTTAACCGCGCCCTCTCGCTCGGAAATTTAGAACAAACAAAAATCAAAATCTATTTTGAAGATGAGAACACCTGCAGAATGGTAGAAACAACCGTTTGGGGTGTTACCGATAAACGAGTGATTTTAAAACAAGGCGTAGTAATTCCTATTAACAGGGTGCATTACATTAAACTGTAATTAACTCAGCACCCAAGACAAATATAAGTACACGAAAGGCGTCACAAAAATTAAACTATCAAATCGATCAAGTATACCGCCGTGCCCGGGCATAATTTTTCCTGAATCTTTAATGCCTGCTTGTCGCTTTAAAAGCGATTCAAATAAATCTCCCAGTGTTCCAAACACAACTACCAGAACAGAAATAACTAACCAATGTACAAATTGTATTTCCGGAAACCATCCAGCAACAATATAACTTGATGCCATTGTTAAAACGCCGCCGCCTATGGTGCCTTCCCAGGTTTTACCGGGAGAAATTTTTTCATACAACTTTCTTTTTCCAATCATACTTCCCACTAAATAAGCAAACGAGTCGCTTGCCCAAATGAGGAGAATCATGCCTAACACAGTACCATAATTGTAAACAACCAAATTATAATAACAACTATTATCTTCCCGGAATGGCATCAAAGGTGAATTGAAATCAGAAAGAGGTAAACATGCCAATTTATTTAAGAGAACAAAAGGAAGAACTGAATAAACTAATCCAATAATTGTATAAAACACATCGTGAAGAGGTTTCTCTTCCTTCGAAAAAATTGCCAAAACAAAAATCAGGAAAATAAAAACAGGTACTAATTTTTCCGCCCATGAAACAACGCACGATTGATTACCGCAAACCGAGGAAGCATAAAGAACAATTGCAGAAATTATCCCGGAAATTCTGAAAGGCTTGGCCCCAAGCTTCTCGGCAATTTTGTAAAATTCCCACAACCCCCAAATTGAAACAATAAAAAATAAAACGGTAAACGAGATGTAATTATAATGTATAGCTGATAAAAGCACCGCTACGAAAACAGCAGCAGTTAAAGTGCGTGTAAGAAGGGATTTGAAATTTAAAGCCATCTATAAATTAAAATCCCCCTAAATTGCGGGGGATTATTTTTATTCAGTAATTTTTACTGCTTCGTAGCATTTAATGTCGCCCGCGGCGCCCAGATATTCGGCATCAATGCCTACTAATCCAACTCTTTTTACCTGATCTTTACTTAAAGGTTTTGCAGGGTACCAACGGTCTTCAACCAGTTTCAATTCCACATCTTTATTCAATAAAAGCTGGTTCAATTGTTTTTGGGTCAGGAACACAACACTGTCATCTTCGTCATCATCTACTTCTTCAGCCACGATGATATTGCCGACTAATTTCAATTTAGGAACATCCGGTTTGTACTTAAACTCTAAATCCTCCTGGGTATTAATCTCGATATATTTTATCCCGGTTATGTGTATTTCTGCCATTTTTCTAGAAAATTATGGTGCAAGTTTAACCATATTAGCCCCCTTTGCCAAAATTTTTTATGAAGAAAAAAGACAGAAAATGTTAATAAATTAGACCCTACTGAGAGTAAAAGTAAACACCGAACCATCGTTTGGATTGCTTTTTACACTGATGGATTTTTGATGCGCTTCTATGATATGTTTCACAATAGCGAGGCCTAAACCCGTACCACCCTGCTCTCTGCTTCTGCCCTTATCCACCCTGTAAAAACGTTCGAATAAACGCGGCAAATGCTCTGGCGATATCCCAATACCGTTATCCTTTATCTCTACTATCACTTCGTCGTTATAAAGGTTATAGCTTATCTCAGTTTCACCACCTTCTTTTCCGTATTTAACGCTGTTGGTAATAAGGTTTACCAAAACCTGACGGATTCTGAATTTATCTGCCAGAACCATGAGCGGTTTATCGAATTTTTTGGCAAGGGAAAGTGTGATTTTTTTCTTTTTTGCAATCATATCCAGCTGCTCCAACACATCCCTGCACTGCGCAGAGAAGTCATACTTTTCAAATTCAAGTTCCAGCGAACCGGTTTCTAATTGGGTAATGGTCTCCAAATCATCAATAATATGAATGATGCGCTCGATACTTTTATCGGCTCTCTTTAAATAATCAAGATTAATGTTTGGGTCGTTTATACCTCCATCAATTAATGTAGAAACATAACCCTGAATGTTAAATACTGGTGTTTTTAATTCGTGTGAAACATTTCCAAGATACTCCTTCCGGTAACTGTCAACATTCTTTAAATGTTCGAGTTCTTTCTGACGTTCACCGGCAATTTTTTTAACTTCTAAATCGAGCTGAGTGATGGGGTCAATTTCATCGAGCTGAAATTTAGTGTCAGGGATTTCTTTTTGCGGCAAAATTTTCGTGAGTTCATCATGCACTATTTTTACCTTACCGAAAATAAAGGGGTTGTAAATAAAATACAATACAAAAAAACTCACTACAAAAAAAACAAAAAATAAAATCAGAACGAGGGCGAAATCAAAACCATCGGCTAAAAATACTTGCCACACTATTAAAGCCATTGCAGAAAGAAAAGCATTTAAAACACTTAACAAAATGACAACGGTGGCTGTTTTCTGATTTTTCAAATCGTATTTATAAGCTTGACAATTGTTCTTCGAGTGCTTTTATTTTAGCTTCTGCGTCTGCTTGTTTTTTCCGCTCAAGCGCAATTAACTCCGGTTTAGCATTAGCAACAAATTTTTCGTTCGATAATTTTATTTGCACACTCTTTAAAAAACCTTTGTTGTAATCTAATTCTTTGGCGATGCGTACTTTTTCTTCTTCTACATTAATATTTTTCGAAAGCGGAACAAAAAACTCGGTTGATTTTATCATGAATGAAAAAGCCCCTTCCACTTTTTCTTTTTTATACGTAAGGGTGCTTAAATTCGCCAATTTCATTACTAATGCATCAAAATAAGAATGTTGCGCATCTGATTTTTCAATGAGCTCTAATTTTTCTTTTGGAGATAATTGCTTTTGCGCGCGGATATTTCTTATCGTAGCCACAATCTCTTTACACACTTCAAATTCAGTTAAGAGTTGGGGGTTCGGAGTTGGGAGTTTAGGCCAATTAGCAATAATGATACAATCCATTTCATTTCTCTCTTTTATTAAATGCCAAATTTCTTCCGTTACAAATGGCATCCACGGATGCATGATTTTTAATAAACTTTCTAAATATCCAATCGTTGCATCATAAGTTGCTTTATCAATCGGTTGCGCTTTTCCATCCACAAAATCCGGTTTAATGGCTTCCAAATACCATGCACAAAAATCATCCCATACTAATTTATAAGTCGCCATTAACGCATCGCTCATTCTGTATTTTGAATAATGGTCGTTGATGATTTCCAATCCAGGTTATTGAAGTTTTTTGTGCCGCACTCTGTTTTACATCGCCAACTTCAAATCCATTTATTAACCTGAATGCATTCCAAACTTTATTCCAGAAATTCCGTCCCTGCTCACAATACGTTTCATCAAACATTAAATCGTTTCCTGCAGGTGAACACAATAACATACCCACACGAACGCCATCAGCGCCGTATTTTGTAATTAATTCTAAAGGTTCCGGACTATTCCCCAAACTCTTACTCATTTTCCGTCCAAGCTTATCACGTACAATTCCGGTTAAATAAACATTCGTGAAAGGTTTTTGTCCTGTGTATTCATAACCTGCAATTAACATACGCGCCACCCAGAAAAATAAAATTTCGGGAGCGGTTACTAAATCGTTAGTCGGATAATAATATTTTAAATCTGTATTCGCTTTGTCCCAACCATTTTTGATAGCATGCGGGTCAAATACAGTTATAGGCCATAACCACGACGAAAACCAGGTATCAAGAACATCTTCATCCTGCTTCAAATCTTCAATTTTGAATTTTGAATTTTGAATTTTGAATTTTTCAATCGCCTCTTCTTTCGTTTTACAAACAACAGTATTTCCTTTTCCATCGTACCATGCAGGGATTCGTTGTCCCCACCATAACTGACGGCTAATGCACCAATCGTGTACATTTTCCATCCAGTGTTTATAGGTGTTAATGAATTTTTCCGGAATTAATTTTACATTATTGTTTAATACGTTTTCCAAAGCCGGTTTACTAATCTTATCCATTTTCAAAAACCATTGCATGGATAATTTCGGTTCAATCACGGCATCCGTTCTTTCGCTATAACCGACTTTATTTTTTATCTCCTCAATTTTTTCTACTAAACCTTGTTCCTGTAAATCTTTAATGATTTGTTTACGGCACGCGAATCTGTCCATACCCACATAAGCACCTGCAGCTTCCGAAATTTTTCCATCGGCTGTTAAAGCATCGATTACAGGGAGCTTATGTTTTTGTCCGAGATTAAAGTCATTTATATCATGCGCAGGCGTTACTTTTAATGCGCCGGTTCCGAATTCCAAATCAATATAATCGTCATAAATTATTGGCACAACCCGGTTCACGATTGGAACGATAATATTTTTTCCCTTTAAATGTTTGTAACGTTCGTCATTTGGGTGAACACAAACTGCTGTATCGCCCATTATTGTTTCGGGACGTGTTGTTGCAACCGTTACAAAATCGTTTGTTCCTTCAATTTTATATTTTACGAAAACTAATTTGCTATTGGTTTCTTTATGGATTACTTCTTCATCGCTCACCGCAGTCAAGCCTTGCGGGTCCCAGTTTACCATTCGAACACCTCGGTAGATTTCACCTTTATTATATAAATCAATAAAAACATCAATTACCGCTTCGCTTAAATCGGCTTCCATGGTAAAGCGTGTGCGGTCCCAATCGCAACTCGCGCCTAATTTTTTTAATTGCTCTAAAATAATACCGCCGTATTTTTCTTTCCAGTCCCATGCATGTTTTAAAAAATCTTCGCGGTTTAAATCCGATTTTTTAATTCCTTGTTCTGCTAATAATTTAACAACTTTTGCCTCAGTGGCGATACTGGCATGATCTGTTCCGGGAACCCAACATGCATTAAAGCCCATCATGCGGGCCCGGCGTATTAATACATCCTGAATTGTATTATTGAGCATATGTCCCATGTGCAAAACACCGGTCACATTTGGCGGCGGAATAACAATTGTGTATGGTTTTTTATTGGTATCAACTTCCGATTTAAAAAATTTCTTATCGAGCCAATATTGATACCACTTTTCTTCCGCTTCTTTGGGACTATATGTCTTTGCAATTTCCATTAGAGTACTCAAATTTTTGTTAAATTTCGCAAAAATACTCAAACTAAAGCACTAGTATGCTATCTTTGGTATGATTTTAGTACTTTAATTAAACAAAACAAACAACATGAAAAAGCTCATACTTACATTAGGCTTAGTAGCAGGTTTAACCGCTCTAACAAACGCACAGGAAGTGCATTCAGCAGGCGATGGCCATAACCACGATGCCGCTGCAACCCAAACTACTGCTCCGGCTAGCTTAGCTGATATTAAGCTGGACAAAACCGTTCACGATTACGGGAACATTAAACAAGGTGATAACGGCGAGTGTGAATTTAAATTTATTAATAACGGTAAAGAGCCATTAGTTATCTCTAATTGTATGGGAAGCTGTGGTTGTACTGTTCCGCAATGTCCGAAAGAACCAATTTTACCGGGTAAAAGCGGTGTAATTAAGGTAAAATACGATACTCAGCGTGTTGGACCTATTTACAAAACAGTTACTATTAACTCTAATGCAAAATCAGGTACTCAAACTATCTCTATTAAAGGTAGTATTGAAGCAAAACCTGTTGAAGTTGCTTTTCCACCGAATGAGCAATCAAAAGGTGCTCCGGTAGAAAAAAAGGGTTAATCATTTAATCAGTACATATTATGAAAAAAATTACTGCAATAGTTGCTTTATTTTCGATGTTCGCATTAGCGGGCAAAGCCCAGGAATCGGTTGTGCCTAATACCGACCCCAACGCACCTGAAATTAAAGTTGAAAACGAAGTATTGGATTACGGAACTGTGGATTTTGATGCGAACGGCGTTCGCGAATTTAAATTCAAAAACACAGGAAAATCTCCTTTAACTATTAGTTCTGTTCAAGGTGAGTGCGGTTGTACATCAACTACCATTGAT
>CAZRNW010000010.1:6147-19474 GCA_964601535.1 uncultured Flavobacteriaceae bacterium | reverse complement strand
CAAGCATTAAAGTCATATTGTCTTTAATGTCTTTTATAGCCTCATCGGCATTTTTAACAACCTTGTTAATCATACTAAATAATAGGGCTACAAAAATAGGGTTTTTTTTGATTTTAAGAAGAGAAATTAAAGGCCTCCATCACCCTCAAAACTCTCTTCTTCAGGCAGTATATCCTTCTCATATTTGGTGCAATCCAGCTCCACATCGCCCATATTGTCAGGTTTCACGAAATCACCCTTGGTTACTTTTAGCGTCTTATCATTATAAACTTTTTGGAAGAATTTTCCCCAAATAGGTAAGGCCATGGTTGCTCCTTGCCCTACCTCTGTACTATTAAAGTGCACGCTTCTGTCTTCACCACCTACCCAACATCCACCACTTAAATCAGGTGTTAATCCAATAAACCAGCCATCTGAATTATTTTGAGTAGTGCCTGTTTTACCTGCTATTTGGGCTCCCAATTTGTATTTGGATAAACTCATCCCCGTACCGTGTTGTACTACACCTTTCATTAACTGACACATAACATAAGCTTTCTCGGGACTAAATACCTCATCTGTATTCGGAATAAATTCTTCTAAAACTTTTCCGTTTTTATCTTCGATTCGTGTAATGAATGTAGGTTGCACATAGGTACCCTGATTGGCAAAAGTGGAAATAGCACCCACCATTTCAAAAACAGAAATATCGGCTGTTCCCAAACAAAGAGATGGCACCGGATCCATCGGAGCAGTAATTCCCATTCTCCGTGCAAGATTTACAACCGCATACGGTCCAAATTTTTTCATGAGAGCCGCACTAATATAATTTACAGAGAGTGCTAAAGCCTGCTTTAAAGTTAGTAAGCGGTTCTCCCACTTTTGTTTTTGTTTTGCATTAAATGAATTATCCGGACACCATTCTTTTCCGTCTTCAGTAGTCACACAAGTCCGCACACACGGCATTTGATAACACGGCGAATAACCTTCCTGCACAGCCATTGCATAAACAAATGGTTTGAAAGTTGAACCTACTTGCCTGCGCCCAACTTTTACGTGATCGTATTTAAAATGTTTGTGATTGATACCGCCCACCCATGCTTTTACATAACCACTTTGCGGTTCAATGGCAATAAATCCGGTTTGTAAAAAACTTTTGTAATAACGGATGCTGTCCCATGGCGACATGATAGTATCTACTTCTCCTCTCAAGGTATAAACTGTCATTGGCGATGGCGTGTGAAATATTTTTTCAATGTCTTTCGCATTTAATCCTTGTTCTTTTAATTCGCGGTAACGGTCGCTCCGTTTCATAGCTGAATTCATTATGTTTTCAATTTCACTTGCCTTTACGTTCCAGGCAAATGGTGCATTGCGTTTTTGTTTGCAATCTTTATTAAATGCTTTTTGCAATTCAAACATGTGTTCATTTACTGCTTCTTCTGCATATTGCTGCATTCGCGAATCAATGGTGGTATAAATACGCAAACCATCTTTATAAATATTGTAAGGCTTTTTTGTTTCTGGATTTATATGTTTCTCACACCAGTCTTTCAAAAAATTCTCGCGCAAATACTCTCTGAAATACGGTGCTAACCCATCGTTATGATCTTCCGGATGAAAGCTTAATCCCAATGGTTTTACTTTGAGCGTATCAAATTGTGTTTGGTTGATGTAACCGTATTTTAACATTTGGCTCAACACAACATTGCGACGGTGTTTTGCTTTTTCAGGAAAACGGATAGGATTGTAGAGCGAAGGATTTTGCGCCATTCCAACGAGCATCGCCGCTTGTTCAATACGCAAACTATCCGGACCAACATTAAAATAAATTTTTGAGGCCGATTTAATTCCAACGGCCAAATTCAAAAAATCGAATTTGTTTAGGTACATGGCCATGATTTCTTCTTTGGTGTAATTTTTTTCGAGGCGTGTGGCAATTACCCATTCTTTCATTTTGCGGGTTGCTAATTGTAGTTTTGTGAGTTTTTCCCTCGGAAACATCATCTTTGCCAACTGTTGCGTAATAGTACTTCCGCCACCTTTTGAACCGCCGGTAACAACTCCTGAAACTGCGCGCGCTAATGCTTTAATGTCTACGCCACTATGCTCATAAAAACGTGCGTCTTCCGTTGCAATTAAAGCGTTGGTTAAATCTTTATCTAACTCTTTAAACGAAACGTTTACGCGGTTCTCGTTGTAATATTTTCCTAATACTTTAGCATCCGAACTGTATATAACGGTCGCCAGATTGCTCTTTGGATTTTGTAATTCTTCAACGCTTGGCAAATCGCCGAGAACTTCATTAGCAACGAGTGATAGCAATAAAAAAATAGAGAGAAAAGGCAGC
Organism: uncultured Flavobacteriaceae bacterium; assembly: GCA_964601535.1. Lineage (GTDB taxonomy): Bacteria > Bacteroidota > Bacteroidia > B-17B0 > Aurantibacillaceae > JAHEYG01. The sequence continues at coordinate 17,145 of CAZRNW010000010.1, read as the reverse complement.
CATAATAGCAGCCACGTAAGGGCAATGTATTTTTTGTTTTTGGCCACGCGGAACTTTGTCAAAAGTACTAAAATACCGCAAAGGCGGAAATACAATTTAAGAGAGAAAAACTAAAATAACTTAAAACGAATTAACCCCGTTCACAGTGGTGTACTTCATTGTATATTTTACACCGGGGTTGATGTATTTATAAGCACTGTGGCTCATTAGAGCAGCCTCGTGAAAACCGCACAAAATAAGTTTGAGTTTGTTTTTATAGGTATTAATATCACCAATGGCCCAAACACCTTCCACATTGGTGGAATAATCTTCTGTATTCACTTCTATAGCGTTTTTTTCAATGTTTAAGCCCCAGTTTTCAATAGGGCCAAGCTTGGGCGATAAACCAAATAAAGGAATCAGATAATCTGTACCGAGAGAAGTTTTTTCGTTGGTTTTTATATTTTGTATTTCAACTTTTTCGAGATGTCCGTTACCACTTACAGAAGCTAAATTGGAATTCAGGAGTAATTTTATTTTTCCGTCTTTCGCCAAATTCATCACTTTATTTACGCTGTCAGGAGCACCCCTAAACGATTCGCTTCTGTGAACCAAAACAACTTCTTTAGCAACATCCGCCAAAAAAATAGCCCAATCTAAAGCACTATCACCGCCCCCAGCTAAAATCATGCGTTTTCCACGGTATTTTTCCGGGTCTAATATCATATAATTAACCCCTTTTCCGTTCTCAAACTGCTCTAAGCCAGCCACTTCTGGTTTTCTGGGTTCGAAACAACCAAGTCCGCCTGCTATTACAATGGCCTTTGCGTGAATTTTAGTCCCCAAGTTGGTTTCCAAAATAAAGTCCCTGTCTCCCTTTTTTTCGAGGCTTTCAATTCTTTCGCCCAATGTAAAAGTCGGCTTGAAAGGTTCGGCTTGTTTCATTAGGTGATCAACCAATTCCTGAGCTAAAATAGTAGGGTATCCGGGTATATCATAAATGGGTTTTTTAGGATAAATTTCTGAGAGTTGTCCGCCCGGCTGAGGTAAATAATCAATTAAATGGCAGCGTAATTTTAACAATCCGCACTCAAAAACGGCAAATAAACCTACCGGACCCGCCCCAATAATTGCTATATCAGTTGAAACCATTTAGTAAAAAACAGCGCAAAGTTAGTTAATTATTGCTTAGTAATAAAAAACAAAATCAGCATCAGTTTCTTCGGTTTTGAGACCAAAAAATCAGTACTTTTATGTAATTAAAAACTTATAACATGAAAAAACCTTTACTTACAATTTTATCAGCGGTTTTATCGCTTAGCGCTTTTGCGCAACCAAGCCCATCTTGGAGTACATTACAAAACACTAATTTTCCGCATACATCAGCGGGTTTAATTTTAATGGACGTTGTTGATGCTAACACGGTATGGGGTTTAGGTAACTATGGCACAAACGGAAGACAATCGAATTTGTTTACAATGACAAGCAATGCCGGTTTAACCTGGACATGTGACTCAATTTTACCTGATACCAATGTTTACCAAATCAGTAATATCGAGGGTATTGATGCTATGACCTGTTGGATGTCGGCATGGACTAAAGCAACAGGGAACAAAGGTGTTGTTTACAATACTACAAACGGAGGTGTATCCTGGCAAAACGTAACACCAGCTAATTCATTTACAAATAATGCATCATTCGCAAATTTTGTATGCTTTGTAAATCCTACAGTTGGAATTGTTCAAGGTGATCCCGTTGGAGGTGATTATGAAATTTGGAAAACCATCAATGGCGGAACTTCATGGTCGAAAATTGCAGGAGCAAATATTCCAAATCCTGCAGGCGGAGAATACGGATTAACGGATTCTTATTTTGCTTTAGGAAACACTATTTGGTTTGGTTCAAATAATGGCAAGGTTTACAGATCTATGGACGCAGGAGATACATGGTCAGTTAGCACCACAATGGCAGGTGTTACTGAAGTATCGCGTATAGCATTCGTTGATGCAAATAATGGTTTATGTGCAGGAACTTCAGGAAGTGCTTCAAATCTTTGGCAAACAACAAATGGCGGCGCTACCTGGACTAACTTAGGTGTTCCCGCTGGTGTTGGATTCAATGATATCGCTCCAATTACAGGCACGTCTTGGTTTGCTTCTGTTTCGAATCCATCTTTAACAATGGCATATTCAATGGATAATGGTCTTACCTGGAACGATTGGGGAAGTATTGGTATTGGTTACCTTCAAATTGGTTTTGCTAATAACAACGTAGGATGGGCAGGAACATTCAGCGACAACATTATTGCAGGCCTTGGCGGAGTTTACAAATATAACGGTATTCCTTTAGGAATTGGAAATGTTGCGAATGCACCCAAAGCATTTAACGCGTATCCAAACCCTAGTACCGGAATGGTTAGTATTAATCTTCCAGTTGCAAAAAGAGGCTTAGCTATTTCTGTAACTGATGCATTAGGAAAAGTTGTATATACTGAAACAACTTTGACTACTGGTTTAGAAATAAAAGTTTTAGATCTTAAGCACCTTGATAAAGGGATTTACTTTATTGATTTAACAACAGAAAATCAGAAATACCACCAAAAAATTGTAATCGAATAATTTATTTGATTCACAAATTAAACCCCGGTGCAATGGCTCCGGGGTTTTTTATTTTTGAAAAGAGAGCAGCCAGTTTACCGCTTCTTCTTCATAATTAAAAAATTCTTCAGGCACTTTCTTTTCTCCAAACGAACGCAAAAAAGTAAACATCACTTTGGTTAAATACGAATCCACAACATAAGCCCTGGCCAATGTTGTTTCAGGCGAGAAGTTTTTTTTCGAAACTTTACGTGCATCACTGGTCATACTCCAATTGCCTCGGGCGTCTATCAGCTTAAGCATTTTTTTTCCGCCCGAAAGATTTTTAATAACAAGCATGTTATCTAAAGCATCTTCTGCATCAACAGTAACATCATGAAGCATAACGATTTTTAAATAACCTTCTTTTTCAAGGCTTATTTTGGCTGTACGTGTGGTTAAATGATTATTAGGCATATTAGTAATATAACATGCGGGGAGGAAATAAAGGTACGGCTATAATCCTTAGCCAAATGTTAAATAGTACTAAGGAATGGGAAGGGTGACCAGCGGTTATTTTAAACCATACTTGGTTTTATATTTCTCGTAAAGCTTTTGCTGGTCGTTTACAAGATTAACCGGTTTACCATTGATATAAGCTGCAATTACTTTATTCGTTCTGATATCCAGTAAATCCCCGTCAGATACCACTAAAGAAGCCATTTTATTAGGTTCTAATGTCCCGAGATTATTATCAATACCCAGAATTTTCGCTGTATTTAAAGTGATAGTTTGCAATGCCTGTTCTTTGGTTAATCCGTATGCAACCGAAGTGCCGGCTAAGAAAGGAAGATTTCTGCTTTGCATGGCTTCCATATCTCCTTCCATTTGCAGACAAAACAGAACGCTGTCTTTTAATAAAAGGGCAGGGGTTCTGAACGTTATGTCTACATCATCATCCGCTAAATCCGGTAAATCGTGAATTCGGTTTAACATTACAGGAATTTTGTTCTCACGCAAAAAAGAAGTTATCTTCCAGGCATCTTTTCCGCCAACAATTACAGGCTTTTTAATGTTATATTTTTTAGCAAAGTTCACCGCAAGAACAATATCTTTTGCGGTATTAGCGTGTAAATATAAATTTTGGTTTCCTGCAAACACATGACGCATTGCTTCAAAACGCACGTTGTTTTCAAATGTTCCTGCCGGACTTTTACAATAAGAAGAAGCTTCTTCAAAAAAAGTATTTAAACTAATGAGTTCTTCATCAAACTTTGTGTTTTTACCGCTTGGCTCTGGTTCAGCCCACCAACCGTTTCTCTGAATTGTTTTCGGGAAATTTAAATGTATGCCATCATCTGCTTTTAAAACTGCATCTTCCCAATTCCATCCTTCAGTTGCCAAAATAGAAGAAGAACCCGAAATCAATCCGCTGCGTGGTGTACACTGTGTATATAATACGCCGTTGGTTTTAACCGTTGGAATAATTTTACTGTCGGTATTGTAAGCAATTAAACTGCGCACATGCGGATTAATACCACCAACTTCATTAAAATCACTTGTTGGCCGAACAGCCTCTGCTTCCTGTAAGCCCAAAACTGTATTCGGCGAAATAATTGCGGGATAAACATGCTTTCCGTCTAATTCAATAATCGTGTCAAATGCACGCGGATCAATTTTAATTCCTTTCACATCTGAAACCATATCCAGTTTACCATCCGTAAAGGTGATGTAACTTGTTTCAATAACTTGTCCGTTACCAATGTGTGCAGTTGCATTGCGTAACAACACGCGTTTCTTGTTTTGCGAAAAACTAATGACGCTGACAAGAACAAAAACTATAAAAATATATTTTTTCATATTACTCTTCTCCTTCAATGGTGTCACAATGATCTAATCCTCTTCGTCTGCCCGATGGTTTTACAACCTTGCCGCCTTTATTTTTTTCTGCAATCAGTTTACTGATAATTCTTGCTCTTTCTTTTTTAATTTCTTCACGCAGTTTTGCATCTTCTTCACGGTCGAAATAAATTTGCCCGTCGATAATTGTTTTATCGGCTTTGGCATAAATACTCAATGGATTATCTGTCCATAAAACTAAATCAGCAACTTTTCCAACTTTAATACTTCCCACTTTATCATCAATGTGTAAAGCTTTAGCAGGATTGAGTGTTGCTAACTTTAATGCTTCTGTTTCTGTTAATCCTCCGTATTTAATCGCTTTAGCTGCTTCCTGATTTAATCTTCTACCCATTTCAGCATCATCACTGTTAACGCAAGTATTCACGCCCATTTTTGTCAAGAGGGCAGAGTTGTACGGAATCGCTTCCATCACTTCCATTTTATACGCCCACCAGTCTGCAAATGTGGAAGCACTTACACCGTGTGCTTTCATTTTATCTGCCACTTTATAACCTTCCAGAATATGTGTAAACGTATTTATTTTAAATTTCATGCTGTCGGCAACATGCAATAACATGTTAATTTCACTCTGTACGTAACTGTGACAAGTAATATTTCTTTTGCCATCTAAAATTTCAGCAATCGCATCTAACTCTAAATCTTTTCTTGGTGCAATAGCCGTTGCTTTTTGTTTTGCCGGGATTTTAGAAAAGTCATCAAATGTCTTTTTGTAATTTTTCGCCCTTGTGAAAATATCAAAATACACTTGTTCAACACCCATACGCGTTTGCGGGAAACGGCTGCCGGGCTGACTATTCCCTTGCTTCACATTTTCTCCAAGTGCAAATTTGATGAATCCGGGCGCTTTGTCGTATTTCATTTCTTCTCCGTTTAATCCCCAGCGTAATTTAATAATCTGACTTTGTCCGCCAATTGGATTTGCAGAGCCGTGTAATAATTGTGCAGTGGTTACGCCGCCTGAAAGCTGACGGTAAATATTAATATCTTCAGGATTTACCACATCGCCCATTCTAACTTCCGCACTGCTGGCTTGTGCCCATTCGTTAACGCCGCCTGCTAATGCAATGTGCGAATGTTCATCAATAATTCCTGCAGTTAAATGTTTTCCGGTACCATCAATTTTTTTAGCGAAGGCTAATTGCGGCGCATCAATGTTAGGAGCAATGCGGACAATTTTTCCCTGGGTAATATAAACATCATAATCTTTGTAAACAGAATCGCCTTCGTTGGTCCATACTGTTGCGTTTTTAATTAAGATGGCATCGTAACGGTTTTTAAATTTTTGCATAGCGGTTTTAAAAACACCGTCATCGGGTAAAGCTTCTCCGTAAGCAGTGAACGGATAATACACTTTACCGTAATTGATTTTTTCTTTTTTATCAGATTTTTTTTGTTTAGAAGTATCCGCAGAAGTAAAATTCATTTTAAACTCGAACCAATTGCCATCTGCCCACTGACCTTTACCCATAATTGTTTTTTGAATGTCGTTGTAATTTCCGTTAAGGCGTGCCGTTTTGGCGCTGTCGTAATCAAAACTTAAAGTGGCTAAATTATTTTTGAAATTAATATTCAATTTATATTTAGTGGTATCAACTTTCACTGTTCCGCCGGGTTTTGTGATCTCACCATTAATCACCACTTTGTAATTTTTGGAGCCAATACTCATATCGTAATTACCACGGATGTCAGGAGCATTCATATCATCATAAACATGGTTTTGTCCGTTTACCCAGTGTTGGTAGATAACAGCATCCTCTTCAAAAATATTTTTACTCGCAATAAAAAAATCAGCATACATGCCCGCTCTCAAAGAACCAACTAAGGGGAGCGCATTGATGAATGAAGCAGGATTAAAAGTTAGCGCTTTCAGAGCTGTTTTCTCACTTAAACCATATTTAATTGCTTTGCGGATATTTGGTAAAAAATCTTTCCGTTCTTTTAAATCGGCAGATGTAAATGCAAACTGGATACCGTTTTTTTCCATTTCTGCAGCATTGCAGGGCGCCATTTCCCAATGTTTTAATTCAGCAAGTGAAGCTTGTTCGGCATCGAAAGGATCTTCCACGTCCAAAGCTTCGGGATAATTAACAGGAATAATAAATTTCGAATACAATTCCTGCATATCGCTAATGCGCTGGTATTCGTTACCGCCTCCTTTAATAATGTACTTCACACCAAATTCTTTTCCTACCATGGCAGCGCGTGCGGCATTGTATTTATCATTCGCTTCAAAAATAGCAGGGTAAGTCTGTAATTGATTAAATGCTTCGAGCGAAATATTGTATTCTGTTTTCGTACTGTTTTCTTTGTACCATTTTGCATCGTAATAAGTCTGGCGCAATAAAGCAATAGCTCCCGTTAATGAACCGGGATAAGGTTCAGGCGAAGTGCCTTTACTGAACGAATAAAATCCTGCGGCTTTATCTTTAATAAAACTTTCGTTTTCTTTTTGATTACTTACGTGAACTAAGGAACCACTCCCTCTCACAATACCATCTTTTGCCGAAGTAACAACAACACCAATCCCGCATTTACGTAATTCATCAGCTTTTTCTTTATTGTACGAAAAAGTTTTGTAAGCCTCAACATCAGCTTTTATACTTGGGTTCCAACCGAAAGCACCTTTGTTTTGAGTCGGGGCAGGAGAGGGCATTTTAGCATCTTTAGAAACTTCAGGTAAACCATAAGTACTGTACAAATCGATAAATGAAGGATAAACATGCTTTCCTTTTAAATCGTAAACTGTAGCACCTAGCGGAACAACCACTTTTTCTGCGGCTGCAATTATTTTTCCATCCTGAAAAACAAGTGTGCCGTTAGTAATGGTAGTTTCATAATCAATATGGATGACCGCATTGGTAAAAGCATAAATGGTATGAACGGGATTAGGCGCGCCATTGGTGGGAAAGGTGGTTTGTGCCTGTAAACCTGACACAAAAGCGCCTAAAACGATTAGAAATTTTATTCGTAAAAGCATAGTTTAAATTGTACCCAAATATAATATTAATTACTAATTTTGAGTAAAATTAATCACCATGAGCGAGGCTATTTCATTAACACACCGAATATCGGTAACATTGTTTTTTTTGATTTATGTTGTTAAAACGGTTCTCCTTTTAAGTAACAGGGCCGATTTACTGCAAAAATTCACCAAAGCCACTAAAGTCATTGAAATGATTGTAAGCGCTTTGTTCTTAATTACAGGTGTTTACTTAATGACCAAACTCAGCCACATAGAATCCATTCTCTGGATTAAAATAGCATTGGTATTGGCTTCAATCCCTGTTGCAATAATTGGTTTCAAAAAATCCAATAAAATATTGGCAGCTTTATCTTTGTTAATGATAACTGCTTCTTACGGACTAGGCGAAGTAGGAAAAAAACACCGGGAAAAAGGGACAGTAATTGCAGCAGATAAATTAGATGGCCAAGAAATTTACGAAGCGAAATGCGGACTTTGTCACGGTAACGATGGAAAAGCAGGTTTGTCAGGAGCAAGTGATTTATCCGTAACTCAATTGACAACTGATTCTATTAAATCGATAGTATTAAACGGCCGAAACACAATGGTAAAAGTTGATATCACTGACGAACAAGCTGCGGCCGTTGCTGCATACGTGGAAAGCTCTGTTAAGGGCAAATAAGAATGAAACCGGAACCAAGCCTCACTGCTAAAAAAAAATTATTGGCAATTCTTGTAGGTGTTGCACCTAAAACGCAGGACGACGCTCGTACCCATGAGTATTTAGAAGAACTCGCTTTTTTAGCCGAGACTTACGGCGTTGAAACCAAAAAATGGTTCACACAGAAATTAGATAAGCCGGATAAAGCAACTTGCATTGGAAAAGGAAAAGTTGAGGAGATCAAAAATTTCGCTAAGGAGAACGAAATCGATATTGTTATTTTTGATGACGAACTTTCTCCAGCTCAACAAAGGAATCTTGAAAAAGCTATTGGTAAAAAAATCCTCGACCGTACTAATTTAATTCTCGAAATATTTTCACAGCGGGCACAAACTGCTCACGCAAAAACACAAGTACAATTAGCGCGCCTGCAATATCTATTACCCCGTTTAACAGGGATGTGGACGCACTTAGAACGTCAACGCGGAGGAACAGGAACACGCGGCGGAGCAGGTGAAAAAGAAATTGAAACCGACAGAAGGAATATCCGCGATAAAATTTCTTTGCTGAAAGAGCAATTAAAAACCATCGACAAACAAATGGCTACGCAGCGGAAGAGTAGGGGAGAAATGATACGCGTGGCTTTGGTAGGTTATACGAATGTGGGAAAATCCACCATTATGAATTTGCTTAGCAAGAGTGAAGTTTTTGCAGAGAATAAATTATTTGCAACGCTTGATACCACTGTAAGAAAAGTAACGATTGATAATTTATATTTTTTATTGAGTGATACGGTTGGTTTCATTAGAAAACTTCCTACACAACTAGTTGAAAGTTTTAAATCGACTTTGGATGAGGTTAGGGAAGCTGATATTTTATTGCACGTTGTTGATATCTCCCACTTTAATTTTGAAGACCATATTAACGTTGTTAACCAAACCTTAAAAGAAATTGGTGCGGCCGACAAACCCACCATTTTAGTTTTTAATAAGATAGATGCCTTTACTTATACTCAGAAGGAGGAATTTGATTTAACACCCGAAACCCGTCATAATTTATCGTTGGAAGATTTGAAAAAAACCTGGATGAAAAATTTAAATAAGAATTGTATATTTATTAGTGCGCAAAACAAAGAGAACATTGATGAGATGAAGAAAATGGTGTATGATATGGTAAAGGAGAAGCATGTGAAGAGATATCCTTATAATAATCTTTTGTATTAGTCGGAGGTTGGGGAACCTATTTGGCGAGATGGAAAGTTATAAGTTATTAGTTAATGGTTATTAGGTTAAGGTTAATATAAAAAATGGAAATTGAATTCACATACGCCACCTTGCAGGATTTGCCGAAAATCGTGCAGACGTATAATTCAACTATTCCTTCCCGTTTAGTTACAGCCGACTTAGAACCTGTTACTGCATTAAGTAAACTGCAATGGTTTAATGCGCATAATAAAGAGAAACGTCCGCTTTGGTTAGTGCTTTACAAAGGAGAATACGCCGGCTGGATGAGTTTTAATTCTTTTTATGGTAGGCCCGCTTATGATGGAACAGTTGAGGTAAGCATTTACATTGATGAAAAATACCGCGGGTTGGGCATTGGAAAAGCAAGTTTAAAAAAAGCAATTGAAGTCGCGCCTGCCTTACGTATCAATAATTTATTAGGATTTATTTTTGGTCACAACGAACCCAGCTTAAAATTATTTTACGATTACGGTTTCGAGAAATGGGGACATTTCCCGAGAGTTGCAGATATGGATGGCATTAAACGTGATTTAATTATTCTTGGAAAAAATATTCAGGGACCAACTACGGGGAAGGCGCTTTCGTTGTTTGAGTAAAACTAACTTCCCATTATAGGTTTAGAATCCAGAGAGCGGGTATCTAAAGAATCGCGGAGGCCGTTGCCTACAAGCATAAAAGCTAATACTAAAATCATAATGGCTACACCGGGAATAAATGCGAGATAAGCCTGGTCAATTAAAACATAACCGCGGTGTGCATTAATCATTTCTCCCCACGATGGAGTTGGCGGTTGCGCGCCAATACCTAAAAAGCTTAAACCCGCTTCAGTTAAAATAGCAGTGGCAAAATTAGAAGCCGCAATTACAATTACCGGTCCCATTACGTTTGGTAAAATATGTTTAAAGATGATGCGGAAATTTTTATAACCTAAAGCGCGTCCTGCTTCCACAAATTCTTTTTCACGGATACTTAAAATTTGTCCGCGTACAATACGTGCAATATCTACCCACATAGTTAAACCCACAGCAACGAATACCTGAAAAATACCTTTACCTAAAACTAAAGTAATCGCAATTACCAATAAAAGAGTAGGGATTGACCATACCACATTAATCACCCACATAATAATATCATCCACCTTACCGCGGTAATAACCGGCAATGGCGCCCAATAAAATACCAATGAAAATAGAAATGATAACCGAAATAAATCCAACGGTTAATGAAATGCGCGTTCCAATCATTAAACGGCTTAATAAATCACGGCCTGCTAAATCGGTTCCCAATAAAAATGTTTTGCTTTTAATGCAATCGTCTTTGAGCATTTGTTGTAATTCTTTAACGGTCTTTTTTGTTTTCTCTCCTGTGCTTATCACATAAAACTCTAATGTTTGCGCGGCTTCGTCGTATTTTACATTGCTGTTCGGATTCACATCGTAAACAACATCGGCAATGTTGTAAGGTGTTGTTGAACCATCATTAGGTGTGTTACCGGTAAATTCTTCAACTAAAATATTCGGACCTTCGAATTTGTATTTGTAAAGCGGAACCGAAGAATATTTACCGTTATCGCCAAAAAACATTTTCATGAAAATATTTTCTGAGCGGTCGGCCTCGTTTTTACGCATCAATAACATCTCGATGTTAAAGCCCG
>CAZRNW010000010.1:0-6137 GCA_964601535.1 uncultured Flavobacteriaceae bacterium | reverse complement strand
TTAATGTGGAGTTCAGGTTTTTGGTCGTTGGCGTAAGGCGTTGAATCCGGTGTAATCAAATAACCTAAAACAGAAATAGTAGTGGCAATTACAATAATTATTAAACCGGTTAAGGCTAATTTATCTTTCTTAAACCGTCTCCAGGTTTGTCTGGATAAGGATTCAGACTCGAATTCCGATAAACTATTTTTTTTAAACAGGCTCAATTCCGTTTTGGTTTAATAATCAGGCTCAACACCGTAGTTATAATAACATAGAAACTGTAAACAACGGAAAGCGGTAAAAACCAGCCCCATTTAACAGGCTTGTTAAAATAACGTGAGGCTAAAAATAATAACAAAAAGTCAATTAAAACCCTCAAAAAAATGAAAATTATACCAAATAAAGGGATATGATGTGTAAATATTGGTTTTATAAGATAAATGAGGCTAAATAGGTGCACAAGACAGACAATTATGCCCAAAAAAGCATTGATTTGATTGGGATTTTTATCAAATTTTGAGGCCCATCGCAGCTTTTGGCTAAAGAGTTTTGACAGTGTTGGGAGGGGGTAAGTAATAACTGAAGCTCTTGTGTTTTTCAGGTAAGCGACAGTTTCAGGTTCGGCTTTTTTTACATCTTCCAAAAACAAAACATCATCGCCTGATATTAAGTTAATGTGACTTTTGTAGCCGCCTGTTTTTTCAAATATTTTTTTGGTGAAAGCAAGATTAGCACCATTGCACAAAAATGCGGTTTCGAAATAGGCATAACCTCCGGTGACAATTGCTAATGCTGAGCTTTCAAAATATTGTAATTGATTTAGTAATCCATTTTTATTTTCGATTTCGAGGGGAGCAATAATAAATTGTTTACCGGATGTTTCGTGAAAAGAAACAATTGTCTTGAGCCAGTTTTCGTTTTCGGTATAAGTATCGGCATCCCGGCAGACTATTAAATTAGAAGAACAGGCTTCAATAGCTGCGGTAATACTTTTTTTCTTGCCGATACTCTCCGGATTATTGATAATTTGAAATTTGCCTTTATATTCTGAAAATAATTTTTCGGCGATGGTTTTTGTGTTATCTGTTGAGCCGTCGTTTACTAAAATTATTTCCAGTAAGTCCTTATCAAAATTCTGATTAAAAATTCCCAGCAGACATTTTTCTATAGTTTTTTCTTCGTTGCGGGCGCAAATAAAAATCGCGGTTTTAGTTTTGTTTAATGCAGTTGGATCAGTAGTAACATATTCAGTTTTCGAAAAGCCAATAATCCCGCGGATTAAATAGGCGAGGTAAAACAAAAGACTAAGCACCGAAACTATTTTTACAATCAGCATCATTTCATAAAAAAATTAAATTCGAATTTTTCTCTCAGAATAATTAAATAACCAATAACACTTGGCAGCACAATATTAATTAACCAGAGTAAAACTGCGGTTAATACAAGTGAAATTTCGTTGATATCTGTATTCCTGAAAACCAAAATAGCAATGGCTGCTCTTATGGCGGGTTCAATAAAGCTTATCATGGGTAAAACGGTGGTGAACAAAAAGTAAATACAAACCGAAGCCAATATGGAAGAATTAATTCCGCCCTGATAAAATAATTTTAAAATCAAAATAAATTGCGTCGTGAAAACGACATATCGCACTATAGAGAGAAAAAACAAAGTTGTTATGGAATTTTTTGTGAAAGAATAAGGCAGGCTTTTTGAAGCCAATGATTTTTTAAATAAACCAAAAATCCATTTCTGAAGCGTGTTGAATTTAAAAACAAACATCAGGAAAAAAGCAAGCAATAACATGCAAAAAACGCCAATCGATAAAAACTGAGCAGAACTTAATCCGTCGCTTGCATCAAATTTGAAAACCAGAGCTAACAAACCAATCACAATAGTAATTGACAACTGAAACATTCCGTTTACAAAATGCAATAAGGTAATGGTGGGTCTGTTATCCGGTTTAAAAAATAAAACCTTCGCCAAAAATTCCGTTGCTCGCCCTGGTGCGAGATTGCCAACGCATAATCCGGAGTAAACCGATTTATTCGCCACTTTAAATGAAATCGTTTCAATCGGATTTGTAATGAGTTTCCATTTATAACTTTCAATGCCCCAATTTATGGGAACGAGCAGGAGGCAGAATATCAGCAGGCAGTAGGCGTAAGGCAGCGTAAAAGTAGTAGTAAGTAAGTTTAAGTTTTCTGTTGTTAAATCATCTTTTAATCGGAAATAAATAAACGTGAAACTCCCTATACCAATCAGGATTTTAACCAACCATGTTATTATGTTTTTATAGCTGCTTAGCAAAGGACTAAATTATTCGCCTAAATTTACGTTTTATATAGCAAATGGCCACCGACAGAATCATATTAGGTATAGACCCGGGAACGGTTATTATGGGCTATGGACTTATTCATATAAAAGGTCTGAACCCTGAATTATTGAGTACGGGCGTAATTAAGTTGGATAAATTGGCGGATCATCCTGACCGTTTGAAAAAAATATTTGAAAGAACCATAGGTATTATTGAAGAATACAAACCTGATGAATTGGCCATTGAAGCTCCTTTTTTTGGGAAGAACGTACAGAGTATGTTGAAATTAGGAAGAGCACAAGGTGTTGCCATTGCGGCAGCTCTAAGTAAAAACATTCCCATTACAGAATACTCCCCGAAAAAAATAAAAATGAGCATTACGGGCAATGGAAATGCGAGTAAAGAACAGGTTGCGGCAATGTTGCAGCAATTATTAAAATTCAAACAAACCCCTTCTCATTTAGACGCCACCGATGCATTAGGTGCAGCAATGTGTCATTTTTTCCAGAATAAAAATTTGGGAGGAAAAGGTAAATCGTACACCGGATGGAAAGCCTTTTTAGCTGAGAATCCGAAGCGGAAGGTTTAAATACACTTAAAATAATCAAAAGGCTCTAAGCAATCCTGACATTGATAAAGTGCTTTACAAGCTGTACTTCCGAACTGGGAAATTAATTTTGTGTTTTGCGATTTACAGCGCGGACATAAAATAATTTTATTTTTTCCTGTTAACCAGCTTTTATCTTCAGTCGTTTTTTCAGGTGGGGCAATACCGTACTTTCTTAGTTTTTCTTTGGCTTCTTCAGGAATCCAGTCAGTTGTCCAGGGAGGGGAATAAACCAAAGTAACTTTAAGGTTTTTGATTCCGTTTTTATTAAGGATTGTTCTGATGTCGTCCTCCATTTGTTTCATGGCGGGACAGCCACTGTAAGTCGGGGTAATTTTTATTTCAACATTTCCCCCATCAACAATTACATCGCGGATAACGCCCAATTCAGAAATAGTAATAACCGGAATTTCCGGATCAGGAATTTCTGAAATTAATTTTAGAATATTTTCTTTACTTAGCGGCATTCGGTTTTTTCAACACAGAGATACAAAGCAACAGAGAATACAGAGACATTCACTACAAAATAAAAATTGCAGCAATAATCATAATGACAATAATCACCAGATACTGCCAAATATCAACGAAATAGGGCGAATATTTTTTCCATTTTTCTTTGAAACTCATGTTACTCAACAATTACTTTTATACCGGATCTTGGCATACAATCGCTCTTAATTTTTTCAATAAAAAAGAATTTCCCTTTTTTTGTAGCTGTGATAAGCGATTTGGAGGTGGTACTGAAAAATTCCTTTTGGTTCTCAAACTCCTTGGCCTGACCAACTACAGTAATACAAATAACAAATGATTTAATATTGCAAGCATCAAGTCCCGGAACAATGTCTTTTACAGACTTAGCTTCTTTTAATTTAGCTTCGGTTATTCTTATTGCAGGTGACTGGGAAAAGATAAGTCCTGAAACAAAAAGCAAGAAGGTGAAAAGAGATTTTTTCATGCGTCATTCAATTGTAATCTTAAATTTCCCTTTAGGGGATTTTTCACAACCCGATTTTATATTTTCTATAAAGAAAAACTGATCTTTTTCTTTTTTAGACAAAAAATCTTTAACCTCTTGACCAATCAAGTTTGTCATACAGGTATATTCTCTTAAGGCAGAACCGGCACTGTATGAAATAACATAACTCTGTATTTTACAATCTTTGGGAATATCAGAGATAACATCAGATAATGTTTTAGCATCCGTAAATTGTTTTTTCGTAATCTTTATCTCTTTGGTTGTTTGTGAAAAGGAAGAAAGCGAAATAAAAATCAAAAGGAGTGGAATTATTTTTTTCATAGTTAAGCTGTTTTACCATTTAGCATCGGGTAACATTCTTGGCAATGTCTGCATTTCCGAAAGCATATAACCTAAATGTTCGGTATGAATTCCTTTTCTTCCGCCGCTTTGCATAAAAACAGTTTCCGGTTTTTTAAGAGTCGCTTTTGCAAGAAGTTCGTCGATTTGTTTTTCCCATTTCGCTTGAAAAGCTTTTGTATCAACTGCAATTCCTTGTTTCACTAATTCATTCTCAACTTCATCCATTTCAAATAACTCTCCGGTAAAACGCCATAACTCATTTAAAGCGTCCTGAATTTTAGTATGACTTTCTTCAGTACCATCACCAAAACGGATGACCCACGATGAACTGTGGCGGTAATGGTAACTTACTTCTTTAATTGCTTTTTGTGCAATTCCCGCCAAAGTTTCGTCTTTACTTTTTGCTAATTCAGAATAAAATAAAACATTATAGGCATCAACAAAAACCTGACGTAAAATTGTTTTTGCGTAGTCACCGTTGGCTTGTTCAACCAAAAGTATATTAGTAAATTCTCTTTCGTTTCTTCTGTAGGCTAGAGCATCCGCATCTCTGCCTTTGTTTTCAACTTGCGCTGCGTATTCCATCAATGACGTTGCAGTACCAAATGTATCAAGTGCAATATTTGTTAAAGCTAAATCCTCTTCTAAAAAAGGACCATGCCCGGTCCATTCGCTTAGGCGCTGGCCGAGTACTAAAGCGTTGTCGGCTAAACGCAATGTATATTTGAAAAGCAATTCTTCTGTTGTCATTTTTTAATTATCTCTTTAATCCCTTAAGTCTTTTAAAATTACATATGCCCAATAGCGTCTGGTATCTGATAAAAAGTAGGGTGACGGTAAACTTTATCATTAGCCGGTTCAAAAAACGAACCGATATCTTCAGGGCTGCTTGCAGTAATAGCTGCTGATGGAACTACCCAAAGCGCCATGCCTTCATTACGGCGGGTATATAAATCGCGCGCGTTTTGTAATGCCATTTCTTTATCAAATGCATGCAGACTTCCGCAATGCACGAAAGGCTGTCCTGCTTTCTTCTGTACAAACACTTCCCAAATTGGTCCTTGTGAGTCGCTCATTGTTTTATTCTTTAGTTCTGTTAGTTTTAATTAAGCTGCCATAAATGGTTCAGCATGTTTTTTTGCATAGGCAGCTGCAGCTGCGCGAACCCATTCGCCGTTTTTGTGCGATGCGTTTCTTGCCGCTAAGCGTTCTTTGTTGCAAGGTCCGTTTCCGCTGATTACATTTTTAAACTCCGCCCAATTCGGCTCGCTATAATCGTAACCTTGTTTGGCTTCGTTCCATTTTAATTTATCATCCGGAAGTTTTAATCCCAAATATTCAATTTGCGCTACAGTTTGATTCACGAAACGCTGACGTAATTGATCATTGGTTTCGCGTTTAATTCTCCACTTAATTGCATTCTCACTATTCGGCGATTCTGCATCGGGCGGACCAAACATCATTAAAGTTGGAAACCACCAACGATTCAAAGCATCCTGTGCCATTTCTTTTTGTTCTTTAGTACCGAATGATAAATGCGTCATGATTTCGTAACCCTGACGCTGATGAAAACTTTCTTCTTTACAAATGCGCACCATTGCCCTTGCGTACGGACCGTAAGATGTTCTTTGCAACATTACCTGATTCATAATAGCAGCACCATCAACTAACCAACCAATGGCACCGATATCGGCCCAGGTTAAAGTAGGGTAATTAAAAATTGAAGAATATTTTGCTTTGCCTGTGTGTAATGCATCTAATAATTCATCACGGCTCGTTCCTAAAGTTTCTGCGGCTGTATATAAATATAAACCGTGGCCGCCTTCGTCCTGCACTTTCGCCAACAAAACTTTTTTTGCGCGTAAGCTTGGCGCACGGGTAATCCAATTGCCTTCAGGCAACATCCCAACAATTTC
>CAZRNW010000009.1:0-19813 GCA_964601535.1 uncultured Flavobacteriaceae bacterium | reverse complement strand
CATTAATTAAATATTTAAAAAAAAGAAAAAATGGAAACAGATAAATTAAAGCCATGCTTCACAGCAGTGGTGAAAGTAAAAGCGATTAACTACCAGAACGGAAACGTTATGGAAGCTAAAGGAGAAATCACCAAAATCGCAACCGAATGTTCAGAAATCAGAGGCGAGGACACCTTAACTTTCCGCGGTGGTGATTGTGGAAAAGCGCAAATGGAAATTAATTATAACTCCGCTGCAAAAGGAACCGGTGAACAAACCACAGAAGTGGATTTGGATATCAAAGGGCGTTTGCTAACTGACAAAAAAGAGTTAATAGACGTAATCGCAACGGATGCCAAATTAAAAACCGTTTTCGGTGGTAAAGGTGCAATTGTGAAGGAGGAAGACTGGCTCAAATTAAAAATTGAGAATAGCTGTGATGCTAAATGTGCGAATACCGAAAGTTATTACACACACAAGACTTCTGAAATCGAAGCGTAATCGTGTCAACTAACCATCATATAGCAGGCGGAACGATTGCAGGAACTGTTTCAGGAACGGCCTTAACCGTAATTGCGAACATAGGTTCAGCAGATATTTTAAAAACAGTTATCCTCGCTGGATTAGGAGCTGTCGTAAGCTTCTCTGTTTCGCTGTTATTGAAATGGTTGTTTAAACCGAGAAAGTGATTGTAATCGCTTTAAATTAACTTAAGAGCCGCCCTAACAAGGCGGTTTTTTTGTATATTTACATTACAAATGTCTAAAGATATGTTGCCAATAGAAATTGCTGCACGCTGGGCTCAAACAATAGTTGCGCCCTTAATCACGGGATTATTTGCCGGAGGAGTCTTGTATTCTTTCATGCCAAATAAATTTGGTCAGACCTTAAGCATCGTAATTGCTTTAATCGGTTTTATAACCGGATTAATCATTTTGATATCACGAATAGTTCTAAAAAAAGGACCTCCTTCTTTGTATTTCAGGAAATATCCATAGAGATTCCTCTCACATGCAATTAATTTCATGGGAAAGATTCTGTATACTGTGGCAAAAAATCATACCGGTGATTTAGTAACCGCTCTCGCCGCAGAAAAAGGTTCAAATTATTTTTGTCCAGTTTGCAACAATGAAGTAATTCTTAGAAAAAGCGGAAAAACTACTAAAAATTCTAAACGACCACATTTCGGGCACAAAAGCTTGACTCCGAATTGCACACCAGAAACCGCACTGCATCATTCTTTTAAAACTCTCTTGAAACAAAAAATTGAAAAATACATACATGATTCTTCGTCTTTCGAATTTGCTTGGAAATGTAACAACTGTGGTGAAAAACATTCCGGGAACTTGATTAAAAAAACTGCTTCCGCGAAACTGGAATATAACATGGAGGTTTGTCAGCCTGATATTGCATTGTTTGATAAAGGGGGAAAGGTATTTGCAGTAATTGAAATTGTTGTGACACACAAGCCAGAACAAAAGGTTCTGGAATTTTACCAATCGAATAATATTATTTTGATCCAGATCAATTTAGAATCAGATGAGGATGTTTTTAATCTGGAAGCAAAAGCATCAAATCCGCATCAAGTTTCTTTTTGTGTAAATCCAAAGTGCAAGTCATGCGGAAGAGCAACTCTTAAACGTTATCTAACAATTATCAAAGGATCTTGTCATGGCTGTGGAGGGAAAATGAAAATTGCTACTGTGCAGTATGGTATCAACGGTCACTACATGCGTCCTGAAGAATTCAGTCCATCTGAAGTTGCCATAGCAAATTCTATGGGCGCAAACCTGAAGGTAAATTATAGTAAAACTAGGAATGAAAGATACGTGTCAGACACTTGTCTTGCCTGTGGACGATTTACAGGCTCACACTTTCTATTTACTGAATTTTATGCGCCTGCCGGCTATGGTTCAATTCCAAGTAAAGTTCATGATATCGGTTACGTTTGTGCGAGTTGCGAAAAACACACCTAGCTTACCCTACACCTGCGTAATTACCAATTTGCCACCATCGATTTGTACATTAACTGTTTTACCATACTGGAAACCTGCCTCGCTTAGCCACTGACCACACAGACGGATTTCAGGTACAATATTCGCTTTTCGAAATTTGCGGCGGTATTTTGGTTGAACCTTTAACTGCCTTTGATTGTTTGTGTTTTGATTTTGCATATTGATTAATTTTAAATTGTTGAACATTCCCTATATAATCCCAAAGAAAAAATGAAAAAAACCGAACCGAAGCCCGGAAAAAAATTAAAAAAGAAAGCATTTTACCAAGGCTGGGAACGGCGGTTGTTCAAGGTTTTTGCAATAAAAAATACTACCTGACTTGAGGTTGAAAGAAAATTAAAGTTTGATTTAAGAAGAGAGATTATAGGTAGCGTTAAGGCAGGTGGAGATTTTTTTTGCAAAACTTGTCTTGACCTTGACAATCCGTCCGGGCCCAGACTTACCTTTGCTTGCTTTTTTGATTTTACGGAAACAGAAAAATTTATGCTAATTGATTTGTAAACCCAACTTGAATAGCAAGTTCTGGATTATATTCAGAAGATTCTATTTCTACAAAGTAGTATGGGCCTTGAAAATTAGGATCATTCGATGCATATCCGCCTGCATTAAAATAGTAAGGCGAAAAAAGTACTAATGAAAAACCCACCGCTGTACCATTTGCATTTAAGTAACGAACAGCAAATGAAAAAGACTGTGTGTTCCCTGGGTTCGGAACGCCAATTGCTTTTATACTTACCATAGCTTGAGCAATATAAAACCCGCCACGAATCTGCAACGATATTTTCTCTTTCGGTTTAATTGAATAGGTTTTCATAATTACACAGGTTTGCTTTCTTCAAATGCTTTTTTAAAATACGATAGTCGAAAAGCAATATCAAGACTAATAAATTTATAAGAGAATGTGACTAGACGATTTTCAAATTCCATTTGATTTTTATAATCTGATGGTACTGGATTATTGATGTCCCAACCAAAAATAATTTGAAAAGCATCATTAAGATTTTCTGCATGATACAACCATACTTTTCTTTGAACAATTTTTTTCTGTTCTGTTGAGATATTTAATGATGTAGCCTCATCAATAAAGATTGAATATGCCTGTAATAAATAATTTGCTTTTTCAATTCTTTCCTTATAATACCAATTAGCCACATTTATTGTATTTATTTTAGCAGATACATCATGGCTAAGAAATGTTATGGCTTGTATGCCTTTATAAGTTGTTGAAGTATATCCATTGTCTTCAAGTGCCGGGCTATATTTAAAAGTTTTAAATGTTTCTTTTATTTTATTAAATTCCTCTAAGATGTATTTGAAGTTTGATTCCTGCTGTATAATTTTATTAGCTTCAATCTGCGCTGTAAAGGACAAATAAATAAGGATAGCAGAAATTAAAGCTATAACCGGGGTTGTTATACCTCCAATGGTGTCACCAATTTCCCCGGTTTTTCTGAAGTCGTAGTTTCCACCCAAACCTGGTCTGATTAATAAAGACGGGCCAAAAATAATCCAAAAAATCCCTACTAGTAGGAGACTAATTGCGATCCACTGTAATCCGCTTATTCTTGAAAAAACTCTTTTCATACTTAAATGCAATGTACGAAAAAACAGGTAAAACAGCCTTGAGCGTGCGGTGGGTAAAACGAGTGGAAAGACATTGCTTGAGGTTGATAGAATGAGAATGTTTGACATGGAGTACTGCCAATAAGAATTACTTTGCAATGGCTTTACGCCGTTTTTGTGTGTGCAAGCCTAATGCAAGCAGCAATTTTGGTGCTACTATTGGAGTCCCGGACCTTCTACATATTTTGTACTAATGGGAGGGCGGATGGTAGCTATGTTGCCAGTGTGGCAAAAACTAAACTATCTGCCTTATCTTTTGCCACACGCCTGCAACACGAGGGTTATTGTAGACGCAAACGGAGAAAAAATTATCTGCCACTAAGATGTTTGCGACACAATAGCCTGAAGCCAAAATTGCTACTGCAGGCTTGCCTATTATTGGCGGCTGGTGGCTTGACGAGCGACTAATAATTTTGAAGAAATTTTAGTTGCTTGGCAAGACATGAGAGGCCGCCGTGGACAGAAACCCCGCAATTGCAATAAACTGTGACAAACTGTTTACACCCGAAGGGCACTTAAATTTTGCTTCCAGATATTAACGGGCAAATTTTAAGTGGTTTGGCACACGTTTTTGTCTTGCGGGGTTTATGGACACACCGCTTTACCTGATTCCATTGAGATCAATTGAAGGACGAAGCTCCTTATATTGGTCGGCGCCTGAAGTCTGTATCTTGGTGTTTTTTAATGAAAATCAATCATTTTTGGTCAAAAATTGAGTTAAAACCCTCGTTCTGAACTAATTTTGTACCGTTTTAGCATGAATTTTTAGTAACTTTGTATAAGGAAAACCGTTATAAATAACAGAAGCTTGTTTCTTTTTACCTTCTAGACCCTTGATTCGTATCTAAAAAGTTTATATATATTTGCGCTATGCTCATCTTTCCGTTCGGAAGAAGGAGATCGAAAGACGCCACACCAAGATGTATGGCGTTTTTTGCTTTTAGTACAGTCCGGGTAAACGCCTCTTATATTTCTTTTTGATCTTTTCAATATTCCTGCCTTCGACATAATAAGCAGTTAGAAGGTAGTATTCGCTCTGATCACGATAAGGCTCTAAAATAATTACATAGTTTTCTGTAGCATCAAAAATATAGGTTCTAATTCCATCTGGATCTTCACAACTAAATACCAGCATCTCATCCCGTTTTTTTTCATCGATATGATGCCTCAGCCAATGTAATCTTTCTGATCTCTTAGATTCGTATTCTCTTCTCCGAGTTGATTCATCTACTATTACCGTTGTAAGATGTTTAAACAAGATCTGCATTGGCTCTTCATTACCTTTTGTAGGATTGATCTGTTTATTATTATACCAGAATTGAGCATTTTCAACAATATCTCTATTGAAAACACCTTGCAAAGACCTTGTGCGATCTGCGCCATTAAGATGCGACAATTCCAGTAAGGCGTTATATTTTTTGAGAAGATTAAGGGCCATGATCTATTGCAACTCTATAAAAAATAAATTGAGTTTGTTTTCTGCTTTAGGAGTAGAATGATCAAGCTGGTGATTACTGTTTTTCTGAATTCTAGCAATGATGTTGTTTTTAGCAATTACCCTTCCCTTATCACTGAAACGTAAATGATAATTAACAGCACCCATTACAAGATCGGTCAATTGCATAAATAAACTTTCGTCAGAACGAATGTTCTGAAGATTTCTAATAACGCCGAATTTTGTTTGAAGAATCTCTTTTAGCTTTTTTACTTTACCCGCACTAAGCGCATCTTTAATATCAAGATAAATATTATATGAGGCTAAAGTATCAAGTTTGTGATTGATCAGCTGATAATACATTTTGTAATAGAACGTATCATAACTCTGATCGTAATCAGCATTATCCACCTGAGATTTATCAATAACTATTGCCCGGAAGCACAGATCGGATTCAAAAAAATAATCTATCAATTCATTATAAAACTTATGCTGTGAATTAGAGACCTTGCTCCATTTAATTTCACCAAAATAATTATGTTTCTTTTTAATTTCCTTAATGCGTTGACTGTGATTGCGCATCTGATTATATGGCACTGAAACGTAACCCAATAACATAAAGGGCATTTTATCGTTCTCCAAATGGCAGCTCTCGTCGCAATAAAAATTATAGGTTTTCATTAACGTGAAAGTACAGAAAATCGGGCATTTACCTATTCGAAATATTAAAAGAGTAGGTATAAACACCTATTTTTTACAGGTAGAATTACCTTTTTTATACTTCCCTAAAAGAAATTAGCCTTTTATACCAATTTTCATTAGTTTTAATACGGAACTAGATCTCGAACCCATTTATTCATTTAAAAATTGATTTATGAAAACAATCAAATCTGTTCTCGCATTTGCGCTTATTTTAGCTTCTTTTTTTGCAAAATCTCAAACTTCACCTCCAACCCTAAAAGGTAATGATTATTCAAATGGCCTTTTTGACTCAATTGCAGGAGTATTTAGTTCTGGTGAAACAAAAACATATCATTTAAGCGAGATTGATGCCAACGCAAAAAAGTCAGATGGTGGCGGAGGAAGTGTTCAATCTTATACAATGATGAACTGTTCTGATCCGAACAACTATTTTGATGTGTATTTCGAAACTGGTAGCGGGTTTGAAGGACCAACATTAATCGAAATGCAACGAAAAGCGGTATTGTGTCAAGTGCTTACTGATATATCTAATTTTATAACAAACAAAGGAGGAGTAACTAATAGAGTTAGGATTTTAATAGGGGCTCTGCCAATCGCCACTTTTTCTACTTCTTTACTCTTAGGTAAAGGAGGTGCTTTCTTTATTACACCTCAGACAAATATTCCACCTCTAGGAGGAATAACTGATTGCGCAGCTTGGCTTACTATTAATACAGGACAAGACGCTTTTTATAATTTAATTGGCGGATACGGAGGACAATATTTTCATTGCAACCTTTACATAAATTTCACTAATCCAGGTATTAACTGGCACACTGGTTTAACTTCACCTCCAGTAGGTGGGCAGGTTGATTTATACAGTACAATTTTACATGAAGTAAATCACGCACTTGGATTTCAATCACTGATTGATTATCAAGGCTTGTCACGTATTTTAGTTGGCCCGACATATTACAATAGGTATGACAAATTTTTGACAACTCAGTCTGGCATTCCATTAATTGTTCCAACAGGAACATGTGCTGCATTTAGTTATTCATGGAATATCGGATCCATTCCAAATCCTACAGTTACTTTGTCACCTGGCAGTTCGCCTTCACTTGCACTGTGCCCGAGTCCGCCATTAGTTGGCAATCAGACGAATATTACAACGTGTACTACTGCGATAAAATTTGCAGGAACAAATACGGTTAGTGTTTATACTCAAGATTGTTTTGTAAGAGATGGAAGCTTATCACATTTTGAAGATATGTGCCCTCCCATCCCCCCAGGCAATAATGATTTATATTTTAATATGTCTAACTCTACTTCAACTATTGGATCCTTATCTGCAAAAAGATTTTATCAGGAGGAAGAAAGAAGCGCGATGTGTGACATTGGATACGCTGTTGGATCAAGCTTCGGTGCATCAGGAAACTTTCAACATACTAAAACTTATACTGCAAGTCCATGTCCTGGAATCAGTGTTGCAGGAGTAAATGACGGAGTATTACCAAATGGCCTCTTTGCGTTTACTTCTAATGTTTTATCAGCATCTGCTCCTATTTTTCCTTTAGTAAACGATTTAGGATCGCCAACTTCTTTTAGTTGTTTGCAATTGATTTATGGTGCAGGTACTTTTACTTATGGACCGACAAGTTTTTCGTTTACTCCTGCCTCTCAAGGCTTACATGCGTTTAGATATGTTCCTGTGAGTTCTACCGGTGAACAGGGTAATATTACTTATATCTGCTTTTTTGCAATGTCTACTTCATGCACTTCTACTTGCAATATAATAAGTAACGGGGGATTTGAAAACAGTACTGGCTGTGGCTCAAATCAAAGTATAATAACATACACCAACGATTGCTGGACACCTGGTTTAGGGACACCTGATTTTTACAAAAGATTCTGTTCAGCAGTTCCCGGATACACCATCCCTGCTCTAAGTGTTAATACATGGGATTTTCCAGCACCAACCAATAATAATTTTTATGGCCTCGCTAATACAGATGGATATAATGAATCAATTCAAGGGCAATTAAGCACAACTCTTAATCCACTTAGTACTTATGTATTTCAAGGATGGTTCTATACTGCGCCTTGGTTAACAGGAAGTCCGGTTAAACCACTGACATTTGATCTTACTGCTTCTACAGGACCATATGCACCGGGAGCAACTAATACTTCAACTTATCCATCAGGTGTATTAACATTAACGACACTAACGGTCCCCACCACTGGTATTTGGACTTATTTAAGTTCTACATTTACTTACACGGGATCAACACCGGCCACCTTCATTCAACTTAGAATGCCTTACGTGGGAAATGTTCCGACAGGTTCCACTGATGGATATATTGCGATGATCGATGATCTATCACTGATGACTTCAAGTACTGCTGTAACATTCACACCACCATTAAATGTTTGTTTAGGTTCTAATGTTGTTAATCTTGCTTCTTATGCTACTCCAACAACAAGCGGAACTTATTCTATTTCTGGTCCGGGTGTAGTATTCAGTGGCGGAATTTACACTTTCAGTTCAAGCGCTACCGGAATAGGAACTTATAATGTTTTGTATACCTATACCAACACAACAGGATGTACTTATACTGCAGCTGCACAATTTAATGTAATACAACCTCTCGCAGGAAATATGAATGTTGGAAGTTACCCTACATGGACTATTTGTCCTAATACGACTTTTACTGCAGATGTTTCTGTAACGGGAGTTAGTACGCCGAGTCTTTTAGCAAATTATAGTTTTACATGGATGCCAAGTGGTTCAACAGGAATCACTTTTACAGATTCTCCTTTATCGAATACAGTTTATACAGTTACAGGTCAGGATAATTTTGGTTGCGGGGCACCTGTAAGCCTTACTTTTACAGTTCTTGCTGCATTGCCAACAATTACTCTCTCGCCAGTGACTCAAACTATTTGTGCCGGACAAAATGCAACTATAACTATTAATGCACAGTTATCTGGAATTGTTACTTGGACTCCTAATCCTTTCATTCAAACAAATACTGTAGCAGTTGACAACCCAACCGTAACAACAACATATACTGCCTTTGCATCTCAAGCTACAGGAACCTGTTCAGCAACTGCTACTACAACCATTTTCGTTGTTCCGATTCCTACTATTACTGTTGGTCCGGCAAGTCAAACAATTTGCGCAGGAAGTTCCGCAACAATTACTGCATCGGGTGCAGGAAGTTATTTGGTACAGCCTCCTGGGATCACTTTCACTACAACACCAATTGTTTTGTCCCCGTCAACAACAACAAATTTTATGATCACTGGGTTTTCCGGAGCGTGTCGATCAGCAAATGTACCTACTGTTGACGTGGTTGTCGTCAATTGTTGTAGTGCCACCGCTTCTATTACAACGCCATCAATTACGGTCAATACGACTCTAACTCCGAATTCTTACGCCTTAAATAATAACCTTTCTGTTTCAGCAAAGCTTGTGGTGAATAGTTCTGAATTAATAATTGGATCTGGAGTGACCATAACGGTTCAGCCTACTGGTAAATTAGTTTTTGACAATGTGCATGCTTACGCTTGTACAAATATGTGGCAGGGTATCGTTGTTCAAGATGGTGGTGAGGTTACCATTCGAAATAATTCATTAATTGAAGACGCTATTATTGCTGTTGAGGTGCCAAACAACACAAATACGGTTCCAAATATTCTTCAGATCAAAAATTCAACTTTCAACAAAAACCTTACTGCAATTTCAATCTCCAATTATACGCAGGCGGTAAATCCATATCCGTTTGTAATTCATAGCAACGTCTTTACATGTCGAACTCTAACATTTACTTCTACAAGTTGGCCAACGGTTGCAACTCTTCAAGAGTCAACAACGCAAACCAATCCGCTTGTTAGCCCTTATTTAATGCAAGGATCGCCGACCAATCTGAAAAATCCGTTTAGTACTACAACTTCGACCACAGGTATTAATTTACTCACAGTTGGACAGATCGTTAATCCTTTATCTTCTAGTCCTGTTTACTATGAGATAACGATTGGTGATAGTACTTCTAAACCCAACTTTAATTTATTTGATCATTTAGGTTCAGGAATATTTTCTGCTAATTCGAGTTTCAGAGCAACAAACAATGTGTTCCAATATCTAAGTCCACCTGTGGGCTTTGGAGCGGGGGGAGTTGGTGTTCGGGCTACAAATAATAATCTTGGGGTATCCCATGTAAGACTATTTGGAAAAGTTCCAACACCAAATGTTTTCAATAAATTTTATGATTGTTACATCGGTGTTTCATTAAACAATGTTTTAATCGCTGACATTACAAAATGTGATATACGAGCTGCATTCCCTACAAATACAGTAACACCTAGTCTATCTTATCCGGGTAGAAGTGGTATTGTTATTACAAGTAATCGTTTTGCAAATTATAACTTTAGTAGTAATACAATGCATAATATCAGTAATGGCATAAATTTTATTGCTAATTACCAAGCTATGCCGAGTATCTTCACCTACACTTTTGGAATGTATGCTGGTTACGTAAATATTCAGCTAAATGATATGAGAAGTACGCTTGGTCCTGTTACAACGCAATTTATTAATAATGGAATCGCTGTACAACAACCAATTTCCGCACCACCGAGCGCATCATTACAAATTGTACCAAGTAGTAGTGTAAATATTAGCCTAAATAGTTTTAAGAAAGCTTACCGTGGAATTTTTATTCAATTCTGGCGCAATGGACAATTTATAAGAACTGACGGGAATGATATTACCTTAAATGATGATGCTATAACGGGCGCAACGAAACAATGGGGCATTAACACAAGCGCTTGTTTAAATCAAGAGGTAATGAATAATTTTATTCAAAGCGCAAATAAAACTAACACGATGGTTAGTTGTTTTTATAGTTCAATGACAAATAGCTTGTCTGTTACTTGCAATACTCTAACGACAAGTCATAAAGGCTTTGAATTTGGCGGCGCACACTTAAATGTGATTTGGATGGGCAATGATATGGATAATCATAAGCGCGGATATCAGCTAACCAATAGTGGGGTTATCGGTACTCAAGGAAATACTCTTACTCCAATCGATAATAAATGGAATGGAACATGGACAGGAACAAACTATAATACATGGGTAGAATTAAGCTCTGCTACAAGTTCCACCTTACATGTAAGATCAACCGCGCCATACTTTCCAACCAATAATAACGGAAACCCACCTATAAATTCATATTCTTTAACAGCAGGATTAACCCTAGCTTCCGGAACTTCTTTTAACTGTTCAAGCGGAGGCGGTTCTTCAACCCAAAGAGTAATGGAACAAATCGCTCAAGACTCACTCCCATTCGTGGCTAATATTACTGAGAGCAAATTCATAACTAAACATGCCTTACACCGGAAACTAAAATCAGAGCCTGCTTTAATGAGTAGTAATAGCATTTTACAGAATTTCTATACTACAGATCTTACGACACCACGTGCTAAACTAAGTGGTATTGAAGAATATCTTGGTCTTGGCGATTTTACGTCGGCGAATGCGCAAATGGCTGTTGTGTCGCCTACTAATTCAATAGAGGCAAATTATTTGAACTTTTACAGAATTTACTGGAATTACTTTAATAATTCATATTCTACTTATGATAGTTTAACACTAATTAATTTGTGTGTCAAATGTCCTTTTATTGAAGGCGAAGTAGTTTATCAAGCACGATCACTTTATAATATGATCTATGAAGACATTCTGATTTTTAATGACAACTGCCCTTCAGAAGAAGAGAATTCTCGACTATTCCAAAATTCAATCGACAATTCTAAATTAATTGCACAAAACAATTGGAATATTCAACTTTATCCTAATCCGGCAACAAATGATCTTTACATAACCTCAAGTAATAATGCAGAAAATTTGAAGGTTCGGATAACTGATGTGACAGGAAAGCTTTGTGCGGACTATTCAATTACAACTGAGGCTTTTGTTGGATCAATAAAATTAGGGCTATTAGATGGCATATATTTAGTTACTGTTGTAAATAGTGATAACGAACAAATTATTAAAAAATTGATTGTCTCCCATTAAGGGGCTAATAGAATTATTAATGAAAAGGGTTATTATATTATTTGCATTATGGTTTTTTTCTCTGATTAGAACAGAGGCACAGATAAATTTTGTAGCAAACCCTTCTTTCGAGGAATATTATAATTGCAACGTGCCGGTATATATTTCTAAAGCGAAGTATTGGAACAATTTGGATTCGGCACAAGTTTCCGGTGGCGGACAATATTATAATGTTTGTAATTTTCTCGTTCCGAGTAACGCATTTTCAGAACAATATGCAAGAACGGGAAAAGGCTACATGCTAACGCAATTATTTTGCACATCACCAACTTGCTCCTATCCAAACTTCAGATATTATACTAAAAACCGGTTAAAGTCAAATCTTATTGCTGGTAAAACCTATTGTGCGAAAATGTATGTGAATTCTGTTGAACAATGCCTTTATGGTATTGATGCAATTCAAATGCTCTTTGGAGACGCAACATTAGATACTGTTAAGTATTGCAATCTTGCCTTAACATATTTAACACCTCAAGTGAAAAATACCGTTGGAAATATTATTACTGATACAATTAATTGGACGGAAGTTAGCGGTACGTTTACTGCAACCGGTAACGAAAAATACCTTGTAATTGGTAATTTTAATTCAGATGCAACAGTAAATAAAACCGCCTTTAATCCTGGCTATCCAAGTTGGGCGGGATATAATATCGACGACGTGAGCGTAATAGAGTTTGATCTTTCGGCCTATGCGGGTCCAGACAAAAATATTAATTTGGGTGACAGTGCATTTATTGGTCGGCCACCTGAGATTGGATTGGATTGTAGTTGGACCACAGGAACATTAACTGTTGGTGATAGTGCCGGTATTTGGGTAAAGCCTACAACAATAGGAACTTTTAGTTATGTTGTTACACAGAATATTTGTGGTAATGTAAAAACAGATACTGTTAACGTAAATGTGAGTCCTGGTCTTGTAAGTGAAAATGAATTATTCTCACAGAGCATCTCTCTGTTTCCGCAACCCGCTAATGAGAGCGTTGTTCTTTCATTGAAAAATAGTTATGAAAATGAACTTAAAATCGAGATCATAAATGTGGATGGTAAAACGATAGGTGATCTAAGTTTGGAAATTCGTCGTAACAAAGTCGAAATTCAAACGAGAGATCTTGCCGCCGGTATTTACTTTTTAAGAATAGAGAATAGTACTAATCAAACAGCGATAAAAAAGTTAGTGATTGCTAAATGATTTGAAAGTTTCAAACGATGAGAATATTTTACTTTATAATTTTATCTTTCATCATTAGCAATTATTTCTCCCAATCATCGTGCAATAATGAAGATTTTGAAAGTTCTTCTTCCGGTGCAGCCACTGTATCTACAAGTGTAAATGGATGGACCGTGACAGGCGGACAAACTTTTACTTCAGGAAGTTCTTGTACACATGCGCTTTGTTGCCCCTCGAATCCCAGCGGGATTTCAATTATTAACACAGGATCAGGTTATATCGATTCTAATATTGGAACTTCATATCCGATCCATTCAGTTTTTGGAAACGTTCCAAACCCCGGCGGCACTTTTGGGAGTAATATCATTATGGTCAATGATAATATAGCAAATGGCAGCGCTCACAAAATTTCTAAATCAATCAATGTAACCGTATCAAACTACTATTTGCAATTTGCCTTTATTTCAGTTTTAGCAGGTGGACATGGTTGTTGTGATGCGCCTTCGGTTTCATTTCGATTATTAGATCCTGCTGGCGGGAACACAGTTATTCCTTGTCCGCAATATACTGCTAGCGTACCCGGTGCATCGTGCACACAAACCTTAGCTAATCTAACTTACTCCACTTGCCCATTGAATGCTTTGTTTTATTATAACAAATGGAAGACAGTTGGTTTTGATCTAAGTCCTTTTATTGGTACCACGGTTATTTTTGAAGCTTTTGCGAATGATTGTACACCTGGAAATCACCAAGGCTATATGTATTTCGATGCTCAATGCGGGCCTATGGGAATTAATCTTAACGGAAGCACTTTTTATTTTCCTTCGGCTAGTAATAGTGTTAATCTTCCTGTATGCGGCGCATCCTACGCTGTAGTTACAGCACCGCCCGGTTTTGACCCGTATTTTTGGATTGGTGTCCCGTTTCAGTATACATACACACCGCCGTCTCCAACTTTCAGTACACAATTTACCGGTACATATACTCTTTCCTTGGGAGGATTTGGAAGCTGTCCTCCAACAATAAAATATGGTACGGTAAACGCAACTCCAGGAGCGAATGTTGGAGTAATGAGTTCGAGTAGCGTAATTTGTTCTGGAAGTTCAGCAACATTAACAGGAAATGCAGCCAACTCTTATTCGTGGAGTACGGGTTCAACTAATACTTCCATAGTGGTTTCACCAACTACATCAACTGTTTATACTTTGACCGGATACAATAATTACAGTTGTACCGCAACAACTACTATTGGGATAACAGTTGCTATATGCACTTCTATTGATGAAATAAACCCTGAAGGTACTTTTTTGATATACCCACAACCAGCGAAAGATGTTTTAAATATAAGTTTCAATAATTACTTTGAGCCGACTATTAAGATTTACATTTATGATTTGACAGGAAAAATATTAAAGGCATCAAACTTGCTTATTCGAAATAATGAGACTCAAATTGAAATTGGTGATCTTTCTGCCGGAATATATATTCTGCAGTTTACTTCTAAGGATATTGTTTCGCAAAAACGTGTTACAATTACGCGATAGTTTAATGCAGTAACTTTCTCATGTCCCAATGAAATAAAGTACACCTTTTAGGTTTTGGCACTTCATTAATTTCTGTTTCTATTTCTGCTGTGATTTGTATCTGGCCTTTTCCTCCGAATACTGTTTTTAGTTTTAGAACTATTTGACCTTCGGAATTGTCTGGTACATTGATCTCAATATTTTCTTTAATTTCTATTTTCATGATTTCTTGTTTTATGGTTGTTTATGTCCTTTGCAGTTTTGCAAGGCCATATATAGGGGTGTGCAAGGTTGCAAACGTTGTTTCTTCTGTGGTTTGCTTTTATTTGCTTTAGTTTAATCGGATAAATAATAAATTACTTCTTTTCCTTCCTGACGTTTGCAAAGTTGGCGACTTACCCCATTTGCATCAGGAATCTCAAGTTTGTGCGTTACGATGGCTTTTAATCGTGTTTCTATTGTGCGCTCCTTACAATTTAATTCCAGGCAAAGCTTTTCGATCAACTCTGATTTTTGTATTGGTTCGGATAAACATCCGGAAATGATTTCTATTGTTTCATCCAAAGCTGCTTTTTGTGCCCGGCTATCGAATGCGTCTTTTATTGTATTTGGATCTGCCAGAATCAAACCTTTTTCTTTATCAGAGTATTCTACAAAAAATGGATCATGCTTGCGGGAGCTACGACACTTTAAGTAATTTACTTTGATGAGGTTTGTGTTGTGGTTCTCGGAATCCTTCTCGAAACCAATTTGTATTACCGTACTTGCTTTATTTAAGATCTCCGTTCCGAGATGGCCGCGGGCCTTGTCAGTGTTGCCTGGGTTCTCGTGAATGAGACAAAGGAATGTTACATCGAAACGGTTTATGGTTTGGTTCATCATGTCGATTAGTTTCATGCTATCTTTTGTGTCGTTGAAGTTGAAAACGCAATCTGTTATCACGTCGAGGATGATGAACAAGTGCATTGGGAATTTCTTACGGATATAATCCAGATACATATTGAGCATTTCAAAACGTTCTTCGCGGGCGAATTCTAAGAGGGAAATGTAATCGAAACCATAAGGGTGATCTTCAATTGTAAAACCTGCTTTTAATTGAATTTGCTGCAAAGAATATGGAAGTTGATCAGAGAGATTTCGTTCTGTATCTACATAACACACTGCATAGCGCGTAAGAATGTTTCTTTTAAAATCCAAGAGATCGCGATTGCTTTCCGGGGTTTTTAAAAGAGCGGCGCAAACTGTTTCTGCTAAGCGGGATTTGTGTACGCCGGCTTTTCCCTGAATCACATTTATAGTTTTAGGAAAGAATACCGGATTTTCTTTTTGCCAGAGAATTGGCTGGCTGAAAGAAATAGGTTTCGCCTTGCTTTCACGAATCTGCTGCTGAGAAGCGAGTAAACGGGCTAATTTCTTCTCAGGTGATTCTAGTCCTGATCCATTCAAATTAGTTTGTTCTTTTTTGCCCGGTGGCGCTGGTATATCGATCATAATATTTCTATTGGAAGTAAGACAATGGCATAAAATAGACGTGAATGCTACCATCGATATTACATATGGTAGCAGACCAATCTTTAGGTGCACGATTTTGTAAATGGGTTTCCTGCTGAATACAACTCTCTAAATGCATGATCATGAATTTGTAATTGGCCTCATCTAAGCGGAAAAAGAGTTCAGAGAAATAAGATAGGCGTAAGCGATCAAGCTGAAGTTTCTCGAACAAGCGATTAATCTGTTCCTTATCAGCCTTATTATCACCCAGTAATTTTTTGTAGTAGTTTACATTTGATTCCAATGATTTAGAATCGCGTTCGAGAATTGCCGAAACTTCACATAACAGCTCTGGCCATTTGAGGTCTTTTAATGTTGTTTTGTATGTTTCCATTATTTTCTAAAGGCTTTTTTATAATGTTTATCTAATAATTCTTCTACATCCGCAACTTTGTAGTATATCTTATTTCCCACTTGCGAAAAAGATATTTTTCCCTCATCGCGCCATGTTTGCGCTGTACGTTTAGAAATCTTCATCATAAGTAAGAACTCCTGATTATCGATGAAGTTTTCTTCAGGATCTTTTTTTTCGCTGAGTTTTGCTTTAATTTCCTCAAGTGACGCGAGCATTACATCGTATTGCTCTTTTGATAAAATGATTGCTTCCATATTTTGCTTTGTTTTTATTGGTTTTGTTCAGCAAAAGTGGTTGGAAGTGAAAAGTCCAGAAGTCCCCGCGGGACCATGAGGGGACTATTTTCTTTGTAAATGGGTGTAAATCAGTTGCGGAACTAAGCACTCTTTTTGTATATTTACTTATCGAATGCTATCACAAAATAAAACTACAGCCGTAGATTAGGATGAAAAGATTTTTAATTTTTCCGATGATTTTTATTTCAAAATTGATCTTTGGTCAAAATTGTAATTGCTCCGACAACTTTACGTGGCTCAAAGAAACCTTTGAAAAAAATGACGCCGGTTTTCAATATGTAATTGACAAGAAAGGCGAAGCGGACTATAAAAAGCATACTGAAATTTATTTGGAAAAAGTAAAAAATATTACCGACAAGGAGCTTTGTGAAGAAACACTTTCAGAATGGTTACGTTATTTCAGAAGAGGCCATTTGTGGCTGCAATCTCTTTCTGAAAAAGAAGAACCGAAAAAGGAGGCGGTGGATAAAGAAAAGATAAGAAAGCAATTTAAAGATTGGGAAAAATATGCTTATAATGAAAAAGAATTCAACTCTTATGTTTCACAATTAAAAACTCCGGGGCTTGAGGGTATTTGGTATTCCGCACCATACAAAATAGGCATCAGAAAAGTGCATAATGAATACATCGGATTTGTACTGGAAGCAGATGGAATTTATTGGACAAAAACGCAAGTAAAATTCAAGATCAAAGATGAAAACGGAAAGCTTTCGGCTATCTATTATATGCAAAATCATTCTTCAAACCAGATCAAGAAAGTTGAATTGGTAGGGAATAACTACTTATCAATGGAGTTTGTTTTTTTGAAAAGAGTTGCTCCGATATTTGCAGCTGATATTTCGATAGACAGATACTTAAAATATCAATCAACAGATGTTCCGGTATTTGAAATACTCTCGGATAAAACAGTTATACTGCGAATACCTTCTTTTGATCATTCTGCTAAAAGGCTAATTGACAGTGTTATAATGGCAAACATGTCAATTATTACGAAAACAGAAAACCTGATAATTGACCTCCAAAATAATGGCGGCGGTAGCGACGGCAGTTTTGCAAAACTCATACCCATTATCTATACAAATCCAATGAGAGTTGTAGGCATGGAGCTACTTTCTACAACCTTAAATAATAAACGAATGGAGGACTTTGCTAATGACCCTGCATCTTCCGCAGAAGATAGAAATTGGGCAAAACACGCTTTAGAAAAATTAAATAAAAATATGGGGAAGTTTGTAAACGTTGATAGTACAATCGTTGACTTTGAAACTTCTGACACTATATATACTTATCCGAGGAATGTTGCGATACTTATTAATGGCGGTTGTGGAAGTACTACGGAGCAATTCATTCTTGCGGCTAAACAAAGTCAAAAAGTGAAATTATTTGGAACAACAACTTTTGGCAGTCTTGATATCTCTAATATGTTTTCAGTTAAATCACCTTGTAATGATCTTGAGCTAGGCTATTGTTTATCCAAAAGTTATCGCATTCCTGACTTTACAATTGATGGAAAAGGTATACAGCCAGATTATTATCTTGATAAAACTATCCCAAAATATGAATGGATTGACTTTGCAAACAGAATTTTGACTAGCTCTCAAAAAAATTGAACATAGCTGTTAGACTTTATATTTGCAGGCTATTCAGAAAAAATCTCAAAATTTTATTAGTTACATCTATATTACATCCAGTCTCGAACTCCCCTTCGGCCGCTTTTCAAACCGCGAAGGTTTTAAAATAGTTTTCACGGTATCCGGTGATATTTCATTTCCTTCCTTATCAACAAATACTGAAGAAATTACTTCTGCTACTTCATTTGGCGTACCCATTAAAACTGGCTTGCCATTTACCTGTTTCTCGTACATTAACTGGTAAAAAATATCAATAAAAGAATTAATCTTTGAATTTATTTGCAACTTAGGCAGCCCTTCGATTGTGCTCTTGGAACGTTTAAACTTTAAAGCCCTTTCATTTTCAGCCATGTCCCGATTCTTCTTTAATTTGCGTTGTGTTTTAAGAAGATTAATTTCGAGATCACACTGAATATCAAAACCAACCTCAGCCGGATTGAATACCGGTGGTTTGTATTGCAGATACTCGGTTTTTACTTCGAGCAGGTATGACAATTTTTCCTCAGGGGTTTTATAACATTGAATTTTTTGCTTTACTTTTTTAAAGTTGAATTTAGAATTTGTGAACTTGCCAGACTCAATCTCCTGCCGGAAAACTTCAATAACCACTAAGGCTTTATCCAATTTACAGTTCTGATCTTTTGTAGTGAACTGCTCACGGTTGAGGTCGATTAGCTTTTCCAGCTTATTAAGCCAAATAAAGGGCTCGGTGAGTAGTTCGATCTGATACCGCAGAAAAGGCTTTATTTTGGACTTACTCAAGCTCAGCACCTTTATAAGCAATACGCTGCAATACTCTTCGAGAGAAAATTTGCTTTGCAAAACAATATCGAACTCCTGCAAACCGGGAGAATTACTATTAACAACGGGACACTCAATAAACGGAGTGGCAATGATTGGAGTTTTAAAATGAGGCATACTTTTCTACTTTCTACACAAATTGTTAAACTAATGTAATGAAATGCATCGTATCATAGGGAAATGTTGATAAATATAGCAATGGATTGCTACGTTTTATAGCAATTTGCTAGAATTCAGTTTGATAATATTAAAGCATGGAAACTTGCAAAAAGAAATTCTAATTCCTTTCTAATCTGTTTCTAATTGGATGTAAATGTGAGTGATTGACGGAAATGTTATTTTAGTTTAACAAGTTTCGATTGAAATGTTAAATAAGAAAAAGGATATAGAAGTTAAGATATTTCCCTGGTGGAATGTTGATGTTAATATATACGACTCAAAAACAAAGAAAATAGAATTACGTATCAGGATAAAGAATAATTCAAGTAAAGGTATAAAAGTTGAAGAGTTTTTTTTGTATGTGCGAAAACAAGGATTTTTATTTCCTTTTTATGAAGAGCTCCTTATAACTTCAACTGATCGTTTTATTACTCCAACGGAGACTTACGAATTTGAATATGACCTAAAACCGGTT
>CAZRNW010000008.1:0-20639 GCA_964601535.1 uncultured Flavobacteriaceae bacterium | reverse complement strand
CCAGTTTGAAATTTTTAATTCATGGTTCGATGTTGACGGTTGAAGTTTTCACCACTCGCCCGGATACAATTTTTGGTGTTTCGTTTGTAACCTTGGCGCCTGAACATGAATTAGTAAATAAAATTACTACGAAAGAACAAAAAGCTGCGGTTGATGATTATGTAACCAAATCGAAAAGCAGAAGTGAAAGAGAACGACAAGCCGATGTAAATAAAGTGAGCGGTGTGTTTACCGGTGCTTATGTTGAACATCCGTTTTTGAAAAAATTAATTCCGATTTGGGTGGGAGATTATGTGTTGGCGGGATATGGAACAGGTGCCGTGATGGCAGTTCCTGCGCATGATGAACGCGATTTTAAATTTGCTACGCATTTTAATTTAGAGAAGCCGCAAGTAATTACACCAACAACAGAACATGATTTTGAAAAAGCTTCGTGGGATGAGAAAGAAGGAAAAATGATTAATTCTGATTTCTTAAATGGTTTGGATGTAAAAGCGGCGATTAAAAAAGCAATTGAAACTATTGAAAGCAAAAATTTAGGTAAGGGAAAAATTAATTACCGTTTACGCGATGCTGTTTTTGGCAGACAACGTTATTGGGGAGAACCCATTCCTATTTTTTACAAAGATGGAATTCCAAATGCAATGCCTGAAAATGAATTGCCTTTAGTTTTACCGGATGTAGATAAATATTTACCAACCGAAGATGGCGAACCGCCATTAGGACGCGCGAAAGACTGGAAATACAAAAACCAATACGATTACGAATTAACAACCATGCCTGGTTGGGCAGGAAGCTCCTGGTATTTTTTGCGTTACATGGACGCGAATAATAAAACTACTTTTGCAGACAGAAAGTTAGCAGACTATTGGGGAAATGTTGATTTATACATTGGTGGAAGCGAACACGCAACAGGACATTTATTATACGTACGGTTCTGGACCAAATTTTTACACGACTTAAATTTTATTTCTGTTGATGAACCTGCAAAGAAGTTGATTAATCAAGGGATGATACAGGGGCTTTCCGCAAAATTAATATTAATCACAGGGCTTCAAATTAGAGATATAAAAACCGAAAAAGAAATCGAAATTCTTACTCCACAGTTTCTTATCTCTAAAGGCATTTTTAATAAAGTATTAGCTGAAAAAGGTCCAAGTGGGCTTGAGCCTCTCACTAAAAATATATTATCTGAAGCTTTTTCTCAAATCGATTTTTCTAAGACCAAAATAACTGGCATTAGTTCTATTGAACTACCATTTCCTGTTCATTTAATAAACGAAAAGGATGAGGCGGAGGTTTCAGAAATTATTAAATTATATCCAACCTGGCAAAATAAACAACTAAGTATAATACCAGAAGCAAATGGTAAATACATTACTACTCGTGAAGTAGAAAAAATGTCCAAGTCAAAATGGAATGTTGTAACTCCAGACGACATTTGCGAAAAATTCGGTGCAGACACTTTGCGTTTGTACGAAATGTTTTTAGGTCCGTTGGAGCAAAGTAAGCCTTGGAATACGAATGGGATTACCGGTGTTTCTGGTTTCTTAAAGAAACTTTGGAAGCTGTACCATTACCCCCTCGAGGGGGGCCAGGGGGGTGTCAACGTTAGTGATGCCGAACCAAGCAAAGCAGAATTAAAAACATTACATAAAACCATTAAGAAAATTACAGAAGATATCGAGCGCTTTTCGTTTAATACATCCGTAAGTAATTTTATGATTTGTGTAAATGAATTAACGGAACAGAAATGTAATAAGCGTGCCATTTTAGAACCACTATTGATTATTCTTTCTCCTTATGCACCTCATATTACTGAAGAGTTGTGGGAGCAATTAGGTCACAAAGAAAGTATTGCCACTACAAAGTTCCCTGAGTTTAACGAAGCGCATTTAGTAGAAGATAATTTTAACTATCCCGTTTCCTTTAATGGTAAAACGCGTTTCAATATTGAATTGCCAACTACAATATCAAATGCCGAGATAGAAAAATTGGTTTTGGAGGCAGAGCAGACAAAAAAATTCCTGGAAGGCAAACAACCCAAGAAAGTGATAGTTGTTCCCAAAAAGATTGTGAATATTGTAGTCTAGCCAAAATGACACGAATAAACACTAATAAATAATTGGTGAAAATTGGTGTAATTCGTGGCTAAATTTTTATATCTTTAGTCAACCAAAAAACTAACCCTATGGAAAACACTAATCAACCTACAGCGCAGGAAGATAAAACTGCAGCTATTTTAGCATACATTACTTTAATTGGATACATTGTTGCCATCGTTATGCATGGTAATAATAAAACCAAAATCGGTTCTTACCATTTAAAACAAGCCACAGGTTTATTGCTGACCGGAATTGCGGTTTGGATTGTATTAATGATTATTGCTTTTTTACCTTTCATCGGTTTCATGATTTTATTTTTATCGCCGGTGCTTTGGATTTTAATGCTTGTGCTTGTTATTATGGGCGTTATTAACGCTGCTAATGGCGCCATGAAGCCGCTTCCTATCGTAGGCA
Organism: uncultured Flavobacteriaceae bacterium; assembly: GCA_964601535.1. Classification (GTDB taxonomy): domain Bacteria; phylum Bacteroidota; class Bacteroidia; order B-17B0; family Aurantibacillaceae; genus JAHEYG01. The sequence continues at coordinate 18,120 of CAZRNW010000008.1, read as the reverse complement.
CTTTGTTCGAAAAGTGGTTTGCAAACGCATTTAACTAATCTTGAAATTTTATTTCAATCTGTTTTTATTATTGTTTTTTTGCTCGTCTTTTAAAAAGGATGGGCAAAAAGACATTTTAATATGGGAAGAAACACGCCTTTTAACATGGGACGACTTCAAGGGTAAACCTGCAAAACGTTTTTCTGCTGCATCAACACATTACGATACATTTAAAAATCTCACCGATAAAAAAACACACGCCGTAGTTGAAGTGCTCGCTGTTTTCTACATTCACAAATCCTGGAAAAAAATAAGCTGGATTAACGAATCTGTTTTGGCGCACGAACAAAAACATTTTGATATCGTAGAATTATACGCCCGCAAATTGCGCCGGCAAATTCAGGAAAGAAAATATGTTTCTTATGCCAACTTAAAAACCGTTTCCGATTCGCTTTACGATGTGATGGATAAAGAAATGGATGTGTTTCAGGACAAATACGATGATGAAACCGATGCCTCCATGAATGGCGAAAAACAACGGGAGTGGAACAAGATGATAATGGATGAAATACAATCACTTTCCCTCTATAAAAACACCACTTTTACGGTGTCTTTTTCTAATTAAATTGTTACCTTTAGTCGGTTGTTTCCCATGAGAAAATTACTGGTCATATTTACATTTATTTCCTTTTTATCGCTTGCACAAACAGTTACTCCAAGCTATTTAAAGCCCGGCACCTGGCGCGGGGTTCTTTTGCTAGACCGCGAAAGAAATATTGAACTCCCTTTTAATTTCGATTTGGTTTTCAAAAACAAAACGCAACTGGTGATCCGCAATGCCGGAGAAAAAATTCTGGTGGATGAAATCACCATGACCAAAGATTCTTTCAATTTTAAAATGCCGGTGTTCGATTCTGAATTCCGTACTAAAATTACTGATAAAGGCGCTATTGAAGGTGTTTGGATTAATAACGCGCGTAAAGACAAAAACATTATTCCGTTTAAAGCTCAATTCGGTAATCCCAACCGTTTTGATTTCCCTGCAGATAAACCTCATACTTTTTACGAAGGCCAATGGGAAACAACTTTTAGTCCGGGCACGGCCGACAGCAGTAAGGCGCTTGGTGTATTTAAACACGAAGGCGGTTCTGTTTATGTGACCGGAACTTTTTTAACGGAGACGGGCGATTACCGTTACCTCGAAGGAATGATGAGCCGCGGAAAATTATATTTATCTTGTTTTGATGGCGCGCATGCGTTTTTGTTTACGGCAGAAAGTGATGGCGTTAATATTGTAAGAGGAATGTTTTATTCAGGAATTCACTGGCAGGAACCATGGGAAGCAAAAAGAAATCCTAATTACAAACTCAAAGATCCGGAGAGTATCACAACCTTAAAAACGCCGGATGAAAAAGTGAGTTTTTCTTTTCCAAACCTCGACAAAAAAACGGTAACATTAAATGACGAAAAATTTAAAAACAAAGTTGTCATTATTCAGCTGATGGGCAGCTGGTGTCCGAATTGTATGGACGAAACAGCGTATCTCGCTAAACTTTATAAACAATATAAAACAAAAGGTTTGGAAATTGTCGCGGTGGCTTATGAGAAGACAGATGATTTCGAAAAGAACAAAAAAAATATTTCAAGGTTAAAAGCCAAGTTTGGTGTAGAATATGAAATGCTGGTTACCGGATTAACAGGAAAAGCAAAAGCATCTGAGAGTATGGCATTTTTAAATAAAGTTTCTGCCTTTCCTACCACCATTATTTTAGACCGCAAACATAATGTGAAAAGTATCTACACGGGTTTTAGCGGTCCCGGTACAGGAAAAGAATACGAAAATTATAAAGCAAAAACAGAAAGTTTATTAACGCAATTGCTTTTGAAAAAAGATTAACCCTTCGGCTACGCTCAGGGTCCAAGCTAAAAAATATGTTTACAGGAATAATAGAAACGTTAGCAAAAGTTGAGAAAATTGAAAAGGAAGGAACAAATGTTCATTTTACTTTTTCTTCTTCGATTACTTCTCAATTAAAAATCGATCAGAGTGTGGCGCACAATGGTGTTTGCTTAACTGTTGTTTCTGTTTCCGGAAATAATTATACGGTTACTGCTATTGATGAAACATTAAAGCGTACTAATCTCGGAAATTTAAAAGCCGGTGATGTTGTGAATTTAGAACGCTGCATGCCCGCGAACGGAAGATTTGACGGACATATTGTTCAGGGGCATGTTGACACGACCGCAACCTGCAAAAGCATAAAAGATTTAAAAGGCAGCTGGGAATTTGTATTTGAACACGAAAAGAGTCCGAAAAATATTACCGTTGAAAAAGGAAGCATTACTATTAATGGTGTAAGTTTGACGGTTGTAGATTCAAGAGATACAACTTTCTCTGTTCATATTATTCCGTACACCTTTGAGAATACCAATTTTAAAACATTGAAAGTTGGTGACAAAATAAATTTAGAATTTGATATTGTAGGGAAGTACGTTGCCAAATTATTAAACAAATAAAATGCATATCGGTTTATTTTTCGGTTCATTCAATCCCATTCACATTGGTCACATGGCCATTGCGAATTACATGGTGGAATTTACCGACATGGATCAATTGTGGTTTGTTGTTTCTCCTCAGAATCCATTGAAGGAGAAAAAAACATTGCTCGGACAAAATCAAAGATTATACATGGTGAATGTGGCGGTGGAAGATTTCCCGAAATTTAAAAGCAGCAATATTGAATTTGATTTACCGCAACCTTCATATACTGTAAATACTTTAGCGCATTTAAAAGAAAAATATCCGAAGCATAAATTCAGTTTAATTATTGGTCAGGATAATTTAGCGACTTTCGATAAATGGAAAAATCACGAAGAAATTTTAAAGCAGTTTAAATTATACGTGTATCCGCGTCCTGATGCCGGCAAAAGTAAATTCGATAAGCACCCGAATGTTATTTTAACCGATGCGCCGATGATTGACATTTCTTCCACCTTCATCCGTGATGCTATAAAAAAGAAAAAAGATGTCCGTTTTTTCCTCCCTGAAAAGGCCTGGGAATATGTTGATAGCATGAATTTCTACAAAAAATAAAGCTCCCCTCCTGTCAAGGAGGGGCAGTCCGCTAAAGGCGGACGGGGTGGTCCAGTTACCAAAAATTTATTCTATTTGATTTTCAATAACTTAAATACATTTATAATACATTAGATTCTTATGTATCCACTTCTTATGTATCTTTGTCTCAACATCAACATTATTACACCATGTATTCATCAGAATTAATAAAAGGTACATTAAAGACAATAGTTTTAAAACTGTTAGCCGAAAACAAAAGAATGTACGGGTATGAGATCACACAAAAAGTGAAAGATCTTACCGGAAACAAAATACAAATTACCGAAGGGGCACTCTACCCTACTCTGCATGCTTTGGAAGCAGACGGCATTTTAATTACCGAAACCGAATACATCGGCAAGCGCGTAAGAAAATATTATTCTTTAAGTAAAGAAGGTAAAAACAAATCGAAAGAAAAAGTTAATGAGTTTGCCGACTTTATGAATACGATGAAATTTTTACTGGAAATAAAACCGGCATAAATAAAAATGTACTCAGTTAATGATGAACAAATAGATTACATCCTCAACGACATTAGACGTCGTGGCGTTGAGATGGAGGACCTGCAGTATAACCTCCTCGATCATATTTGTTGCATTGTTGAGCAAAACCTCGAGAGCGGTGGCAACTTCGAGGACTTCTATAACAAAACCATTCCAAAATTCTTTAAACACGAACTCTGGGAAATAGAAGAAGAAACCATCCTATTACTAACCTATAAAAACTATTACACCATGAAAAAAGCGATGATATACGGAGGCGTCTTCTCCCTTTCGCTAATTGCGTTAGGAACCGCTTTCAAAATTTTCCACTGGCCCGGGGCTGCAATCTCTTTATTACTCGGGTTCTTTATACTCTGTTTTGTATTCTTCCCTTCTGCACTTTATTTAAATTACAGTTCTTCACGAAAAGGACTCGGCTTAAATCTTGCGGCTTTCGCAGGCGGTACCATTTTTATGCTGGGTGTTTTATTTAAAGTGATGCATTGGCCCGGTACACCGATCCTTTTAATTTTCGGCTTTGGTATTTTGTTGGGAATATTTGTTCCGCTTCTTTTGTTTTCTAAATTAAGGGAAAGCCTTCCTTCAAAAGAGAAACTGACTTATACCATTGGCGCATTAGGCATCATCCCATTCGGAGCTGCTACATTATTTAAAATAATGCACTGGCCCGGAGCAGGACCCTTATTAATTCTGGGTTCATTCCTCTTGATTGTTGTCTTTATTCCAATGTACACCAACATGCAGATTAAAGCAAACAAAATGAATGCCGGTCAGTTTATTTTCGTGATTACTTTATCGATGTATGCTGTTGTTCTTACCGCTTTACTGGCAATGAATGTTTCGAAACATGTACTCGAAAGTTTTTCAAGCGATCAGGTTGACAATGCAACAATCGTTAAATATTTCGAAAAGAAAAAAGCAAGATTGCTAAGCGAAATAGGAACCGACACTACCTCCGCTGCACAAACTGAAAACAAAAAGATGATAAGTGAAAGCGCCTATAAGACAAAAGCGTTAATCCATGATCTTCAATTAGAATTAATTTCCTTTGTTGAAGGTGTTGACAAGGCAACTGCCCAAGATCTTTTAATACATCCTAACCGTATGATTCGAATAGATAATTATGATATCCCCACCGCACTTTTATTGAATTATGACGGGAATCTGATTGGAGAAAACAATAAAGCTTATCAACTAAAAATAATGGTTGAAAACTACAGAGCAAATGCTATAAAAGCCGCGGGTAATAATGAACAACTGATTAATAAAATTAATGTCCTGTTAAATACAGATGATAAAATTAAGGATGACATAAAAATGTCTTGGGAACAAAATAATTTTTATCATAGTCCATTAATCAGCACACTTGTTCGTTTAACAGAGATAGAAAAAAATATTTGTCTGATAGAAACCGGAGTTTTAACACTAAAAAATTAATCTTATGAAAAAATCAGTTTATATCACAGGAATTAGCTGCGCCATCCTCATGTTATTTGGCTGCGTATCTAAAATCATGCACTGGCCGGGTGCCGGTATCATGTTGGTTCTCGCCGTGTTTTTATTTTGCTTTGTTTTTTTACCAATGGCTTTAAAGAACAGCTACGATAATTTATCTCTCAGAAAAATGAAAACACTTCATGTTGTTTCTTATTTAGTGTTTGCATTCTGTATGATGGGGGTGTTGTTCAAAATTATGCATTGGCCCGGAGCAGTGATGTTCTTGTTCGTGGGCATATTGTCCCCGTTTGCAATCTTTCTTCCGGTATATTTATATCATACGAAGGAAGAAGAAAAAACCGGTAACAAAAATTTCCTTGCGCTGGTTCTTGGCCTGACTTTCCTTGCGGTGTTCAGTGTGTTTCTTGCATTAGGTGTGAGTAAGCAAATTCTATGGCAAGGTGTTGAATCCGTAAAACAAAACGAAAGCAATGTAAAAACCTATGCTTATTCTTCAGATGGACAGAATGAAATAACAAAATCAGCAAATGACCTCATTAATTATACGAATGAGTTAAAATGCATGATGCTTTCATTTGCAGGTGAAAAAATGTGTGATGGAAATAACCCTAACGCCTCTTATCAGGTTGATAAAATTTCCGGTTTAGATAATTGGGGGGCAGCGAATGCAGTATTCTTATCGGATGAAGCAGCCGGCAGAGTTAAATTACTTAAAAATAAAATTGCAGCTTTTAAGGAGCAGGTTCTTGCCTCCAAAAACATCAGTCCTGAATTAGCAGAATTAGTTAATACACTTTTTGATACAGGAGAAACTGATGTCAGAGGAATATATCCTCCGGGAATTGCATGGGAACAAAGAGAGTTCAATTACTCTGTGCTGTTCATGCTAGACTTCTTATCTAAACTACAAAGCTATGTTCGCTTGGTAGAAGGTGAGGCTCTGAAGTAGAGACAGAGCATGTTATAATAAAACAAACACGGCAGCCGTTGCTTAAAAGCGCGGCTGTTTTTTTATATTTTAATTCCTGCTATACAAATATCATCTACCTGCTCTAAATTCCCCCGCCAGTTTTCAATTTCCTTATCCAAATGTTCTTTTTGTTTAAGCATAGGTAAATTAGCCATGCTTAAAATTAACTGCTGAAGTTGTTTGTATTTGAATTTCTTCCCCTTCGGTCCGCCAAACTGATCGGCAAAACCATCGGTGACTAAATATAACTGGTCGTTTTCCTCCAAATCAATTTCATGCAAAGTAAATGGTCTTTCTTTATGTGTTAAGCCAACCGGCATCTTATCGGTTTGCGAAACTGTAATTTCATTATTTCTTAACAGATAGAAGAAATTGTTTGCGCCTGCATATCTCAATTTTTTATTTCTCACATCGAGAGCACATAAAATACAATCCATCCCGTCCTTACTCACATCACCGCCTTCAGGATTAAGCGAGCGGATAATTTCTTTTCTGGTTTCATTTAAAATTTGGTCTGGTTGCAAAATCCCTCTCTCAATAATAACTTCATTCAACACCGAAATATTAAGCAAGCTCATAAATGCGCCAGGTACACCGTGACCCGTACAATCTGCCACTATCAGATAAAATATTCCCTTGTGTTCCAGCGCCCAATAAAAATCACCGCTTACAATATCTTTGGGCTTATACAGGATGAAAAAATCCCTAAGCCGTGTTTTGAAATAATTTTCAGAAGTAAGCAAAGCATTTTGTATTCTGCTCGCATAATAAATAGAAGAAACAATTTCTTTTTGTTTTAACTCCACAATTTCTTTTTGCTGACTCACCTCCGCATTTTTTTGTTCCAGTGCTTTGTTCGTTCGCTTTCTTTGCAGATTAACTCTAATTACAAATCCAAAAATTATCAATAGTAATATTCCTCCAGCTATTCCGGAATAAATCATCCACTGCTTTCGTTTAAGATCAAGATCCGCAATCTCTTTCTGATCTTTCAGCAATTGTATTTCCTTTTCGCTTTTTTCTTTTCCGTACTTGGCTTCCATTGTTGCAAGCTTATCGCCAAAGTTTAACGAATCATTCAGCTTTGTATAAAGGTGATATGCGTCCAGTGCTTTTTTATAATCTCCCTTTGCTTCATAAATGCGCGACAAAGCAAGGTAACTGGAAATAAGTCCCTGCGGTGATTTGCCCTGATTACTTACCTTTAATGAAGTATCAATATAACGGAGGGCTTTTTCATAATTTCCTTTTATTCTGTTTATATCACCGAGGTTGCGGTAATTTAATTCAAGGCCTTCCAGGTTATTTATTTCTTTATTTATCTTCAGTGCTTTTAAAAAATAAATTTCTGCCGAATCACTATTGTGCTTAACATCAAATATTCCTCCGATATTATTTAAGGTGAGTGCAATCCCCGCCTTATTATCTATTTCACAATTTACTTTGTACGATGCTTTATAATAAGTAAGGGCGGCATCAGTGTCGTCCTGTTCTTCATAAATTATACCAATATTGTTACCTGAAATTGCAATTCCCTCTTTAAAATCTTTTAAAACAAATAAATCGTTCGCGTTTAAAAAATGTTTCAAAGCATCATTTCTGCTTTTTTGCCGCCAGTAAATTAAACCCAAATTATTTTCCGACCAGCCAAGAGCTATGGTGTCTCTAATTTCCTCCCTTATTTTTATTGCATTTAAATAACCTTCAGCAGCTACTTCAAACGACCCATGAAGATAAGAGCCGAATCCAATGTTATGCCAGCATTGTGCTTCTAATCTTTTTAACTTATTATTGCGTGCAATTTGTATGGCTTTCCTGTAAAAATAAATTGCGCTGTCAGGATCACCCGTCCTTTCTAACGATAAACCATACCACCTTATGCCTTCTACAATTCCTTTTGGAAAATTATTTTTTTCTGAGAGAGAGCTGATTTCAATTGAAATCGCTTTAATTTTTTTGTAGTCCCCTGATTCAAACAAATTAGCACAGGTTTTAATTAATTCTTTAACCTTTATGGTGTCGTGCTTTGACACATTGGCTTGCGAAAAAAAAGGAAATAAAATTAATATTATAAAGAACCGGTACATTAATAAGTTATGTTTTTCCTTTCTAAATATGGGAAATAATTTGCTAATACCCTAAAACAGGACCTAACCAGCGTTCAACCTCAGGCAAATTCATTTTTTTGCGTTTGGAATAATCTTCTACCTGTTCTTTTGTGATTTTTCCGGTACCAAAATACTGTGCTTCTTTATTGGCAAAATACAATCCGCTTACCGCAGCAGTTGGCACCATCGCTAAACTATCGGTTAAAATAATACCGGTTGATTTTTCCACATCCAGCAATTTCCAAATGGTTAATTTTTCAGTATGATCGGGTTGTGCAGGATAACCCGGAGCAGGACGAATACCGGCATACTCTTCTTTTATTAAATCTTCATTGCTTAAAGTTTCGTTTTTTGCATAAGCCCAAATTTCGGTACGGACTTTTTTGTGCATTAATTCCGCAAACGCTTCGGCTAACCTGTCGGCTAATGCTTTTAGCATAATAGCGCTGTAATCATCGTGGTCTTTTTCGAAACGCTTTACGTGTTCGTCAATGCCGATTCCGGTTGTCAAAGCAAATGCTCCAATGTAATCGCTGGCATTATCTTTATTCGCAACTTCTTTTGGTTTAATAAAATCAGCTAAAGCAATATTGTTTTGTCCCGCGGGTTTTTTGGTTTGCTGACGGATTGTATGGAATGTACATTTTACTGATTTACCATTTTCACTCAACACTTCAACATCATCATGATTTACGGTATGCGCCGGATAAATTCCAATAACAGCGTTTGCCTGTAACCATTTTTCATCAATAATTTTCTTTAACATAGCTTGAGCATCGGCAAATAATTTTTTTGCTTCTGCACCACGCTCATTGTCATCAAATATTTTTGGGTAAGACCCTTTCATTTCCCAACTATGGAAAAATGGCGTCCAATCTATAAATTCGACAATTTCTTTTAATGAGTAATTATTGAAAGTTTTATTGCCAAGCAATGTTGGTTTAGCAATGCTTCCGTTACTGAAATTCAATTTTAATTTATTTTCCCGCGCTTCAGCTAATGGAATGAATTTGTTTTGTCCTTGTGCATTTTTGTTTTGCTCACGAACACGTTCGTAATCTTTATTCACCTCTGCCATAAATGCATCACGCAATTCATTCGAGATTAAACTGCTTGCTACAGGAACAGATTTACTCGCATCGTTCACGTGTACAACAGGACCGGAATAATTCTGCGCAATTTTTACGGCAGTATGAACTTTAGAAGTTGTGGCGCCGCCAATTAATAAAGGTGTTTTAAATCCTAAGCGTTCCATCTCCTTAGCAACGTGAACCATTTCATCTAACGAAGGAGTGATTAGTCCGCTCAAGCCGATTACATCTACATTGTGTTTTTTTGCTTCCTCTAAAATTTTATCGCAGGAAACCATTACGCCCAAATCAATAATCTCATAATTATTGCAAGCTAAAACAACACCCACAATGTTTTTTCCAATATCGTGCACATCGCCCTTAACGGTTGCCATTAAAATTTTCCCGGCGTTGCTTCTTCCGTCGCCAATGATGCCTGCTTTTTTGTTTGCTTCTTTTTCTGCTTGCAAAAATGGTTCAAGGTAAGCCACTGCTTTTTTCATTACACGCGCGCTCTTGACTACCTGCGGTAAAAACATTTTCCCGCTGCCAAATAAATCTCCAACCACATTCATGCCGTCCATTAAAGGCCCCTCGATAACATGTAATGGTCTTCCTAATTTTTGACGTGCTTCTTCCGTATCTGTATCAATGTGTTCAACCAATCCTTTTACCAAAGCATAACTCAAACGTTCTTCAACAGTTCCTTTTCTCCACTCTTCATCTTTTTCTGATTTTTGTGCTGAAATTCCTTTTAAAGATTCAGCATGCTCAACTAAACGTTCAGTTGCGTCTTCTCTTCTGTTTAACAAAACATCTTCAACTAATTCTAATAACTTTTTATCAATGTCATCGTAAATTACCAATTGCGATGGGTTTACAATTCCCATGTCCATTCCATTTTTAATCGCATGATATAAAAATGCGGAGTGAATTGCTTCACGCACATGGTCGTTACCACGGAAAGAGAAACTCACATTACTTACACCACCACTCACTTTGGCAAATGGTAGGTTTTCTTTTATCCATTTGGTGGCATTAAAGAAATCCAATGCATTCAAGCGGTGTTCTTCCATTCCTGTTGCAACAGGAAAAATATTCGGGTCGAAAATAATATCCTGAGGCGGGAAATGAACTTTATTCACCAACACATCATAAGCGCGTTTACAAATATCAATCCGTCTTTGCAAAGTATCAGCCTGACCAACTTCGTCAAATGCCATAACAATAACAGCAGCGCCGTATTGCTTTATTTTCTGTGCTTGTTCAATAAATTTCTCTTCTCCTTCTTTTAATGAGATAGAATTTACAATCGCTTTACCCTGTACACATTTCAATCCCGCTTCTATAACTGTCCATTTTGATGAATCAATCATAATCGGAACTCTCGAAATATCAGGCTCAGATGCAATGAGATTTAAAAATTTAGTCATAGCTGCTTCGCTATCGAGCATCCCCTCATCCATGTTCACATCAATCACCTGAGCACCGCCATCTACCTGATCTTTTGCAATAGAAAGTGCCTCTTCAAAATTTCCTTCTTTAATTAAGCGCAAGAATTTTTTAGAACCAGTTACGTTTGTGCGCTCACCAACATTCATAAAATTACTTTCGGGACGAAGTGTTACGGGTTCCAGTCCGCTTAAATGCATTAAGGTATCCGCCTCAGGTTTTTTTCTTGGCTTTGCTGTTTTTGCAATTTCAGCAATACGTTTTATGTGTGAAGGTGTTGTTCCGCAACAGCCGCCAACGATATTTAAAAATCCGGCTTTCAAAAAATCTTCTATCTGATGCCCCATCTCGTGCGCATCCTGATCGTATTCGCCAAACTGATTTGGTAAACCTGCATTCGGATATGCGCTTACAAAGAACGGTGCTTTATTGGAAAGTTCTTCCAAATACGGACGCATGTCTTTTGCGCCCAAAGCACAATTCAATCCAACACTCAATAAATCGACGTGCGAAATGGAATTTAAAAAGGCTTCTGTGGTTTGTCCCGATAAAGTTCTTCCGCTGGCATCCGTAATTGTTCCCGAAACCATTACAGGCATTTTTATGTTTCTTTCCTTACAAACGTTTTGAATAGCGAACAAAGCCGCTTTTGCATTTAGTGTATCGAAAATAGTTTCAACTAATATTAAATCAACTCCGCCATCAATTAAACCATTCACTTGTTCGGTATATGCTTCAACAACCTGATCGAAAGAAACAGCACGAAAGCCCGGATCGTTCACATCAGGAGATAAAGACAAAGTTCTGTTAGTTGGGCCAACTGCGCCGGCTACATATCTTGGCGTTTTCGCTTGCTCAGGAAATTCCTTTTTAAACTCTTCAACAGCATCTTTTGCGCATTTAGTTGCAGCAACATTCAATTCGTAAGAAAGCGATTGCATATCATAATCAGCCAAAGAAATTGCATTACAATTAAACGTGTTGGTTTCTATAATATCGGCTCCTGCTTTAAGATATTCTTTGTGAATTGCTCTGATAACATCAGGGCGCGTGATAGCCAATAAATCATTATTCCCTTTCAAATCTTTTGGCCATTCTGAAAAGCGTTTGCCGCGGTAATCTTTTTCTTCCAGCTTGTATTGCTGAATCATGGTGCCCATGGCGCCATCAATTACCAAAATGCGTTTTTCTAATTCTTTTTTAATGTCTGAGTTCATAATCTTACTTGAGTTGACCGAAATAAATTTTTGTGTCGTAATCCAATCGCACTAATCCATTTTCCTGGTAGCGTGTAAATATTTTCTTTAAACAATAAATCATGTGATCAAAGTCTTTATGCCCCTCGTTGGGCATATACGACGATGAAAGTACTCTTCCTTTTAATCCTTCAAAGTTTACATCCTGATAGTTGTAAAAACTTTGTTCTTTGTAATTTTCTTTTCCAAAAAAATTATCGAACTGTGATTTCTCCTGCGTGTTCTTATGATTTATCTCTTTATAATCGGTCCCGAACATTTGTAAAAAATCTTCATACACTTTTAAAAAATCTGTTGAATCTGTTCTTCTGTCATTCCACATCAAAACCACATATCCCTTTGGTTTAAGAATGCGTTTACATTCTTGCTTGAAAGCACCATTATTAAACCAATGAAAAGCCTGAGCGCAAACTATAGCATCAACACTATTATTTTCTAAAGTTGTTGTCTCCGCTTTTCCATCAACTGAAACAAATAATTTTTTATCCGAGTAATTCTTTAAAATAGATTCGGCTGCCAAGCGCATTGGTTCATTAGGCTCAACACCAAACACTTTGTAATTATTTTTTAAAAACAATTCAGCGGAAATGCCTGTACCGGAACCGATATCTGCAATGACAGAATTTTCATTAAGAATCTTCTGTACTTTCAAAAAATCAATCACTTCCGCAGGATAATGCGGACGGTATTTGACGTAATTGTCAACTCTGTCAGAAAATCTATTTGTTACTACTGTCATAAATAAAAAAATCCCTTACGTTTTACCGGAAGGGATTAGTTATATTTTGTTTTATTAAATACTAATTACTCCGGCTTATTTGCACTCCGCTTTTAAACGGAATCACGATTTCCCACCTTCTGGTAAGTTCGGAGTTTAGAGTTCGGTGTTGGGAGAAATTCTCCGAACTACGAACTAACGGCTCCCAACTAAACAGGGTTGGTAAGGTATCATAGGGCGTGTCCCTCCACCTTTCGCAATAAGCATGCTATAAAGAACTGGCCGTAAAGATACGGCTTTTTCAAATAACATAAAAATGTCTATTTTAGCTATAAAATACCCTATATGAAACCGCTTTTTTTCCTTGTTTTTAGTTTGTTTTCTTCCCTCAGTTTTTCTCAGTCGAAAACCGATATTTCAGAGGTAAAAGACATTATGAAAAAACAGGAAGCAGCCTGGAACAAGGCCGATATTGAGGGCTTTATGGCTTATTACTGGAAAAGTGACAGTTTAAAGTTTATCGGCACCAAAGGCATTACTTACGGCTGGCAAAAAACACTCGATAATTACAAGAAAAATTATCCTACACCTGAGGCCATGGGTGTTTTAACTTTTGAAAACAACACTTTGGAACAATTATCGCCCACAAAAATCTTTGTTATCGGCAAATGGCATTTAAAAAGAAAAGAAGGCGATGTTGGCGGCGCTTATACTTTACTCTGGAAAAAAATAAACGGGAAATGGGTGATTGTGGTTGATCATACCAGTTAAATTTTAAATAAATTTTATGAGAAATAAATTACTCTTATTGATCGCACTCGCAGGTTTTTCTGTAAAGGCAATTACATGGAAAGTTGGTGCCGCACAAACTTACACTACACCAAGTGCTGTTGTTTCACTTGTTCAAAACAACGATACCATAAAAATTGATGGCGGCGTTTATTTAAATGACCCGGTTATCTGGACAAAAAATAATTTAGTATTTATTGGTTTAGGAACCGGACTTAACAGAACCATCATGCGTTGGACAGGCGGAGACATTTCTAACGGAAAAGGAATTTGGGTTTTTGCAAATCCGGCTATCACGGGAAATATTACTGTCGACAATATTGTATTTGAAGGCGCAAGAGTTTCGGATGCCAACGGAGGAAATGGTGCCGGGATAAGATATCAGGCGAAAAATTTGACTATAAGAAATTGTCTGTTTCATTCCTGCCAGAACGGAGTACTTGAAGGCGGCAGTTATACGGGCGCAGTTGTTTCCATTCAAAATTCTGAATTTTACAATAACGGTTATGAAGTAATTGGAAATCCGACTTTCTCAGGATATGAGCATAATATTTACATTAGTGCGCAAACCGATAGTTTACTGGTTAGGAATTGTTATTTCCACGATCCGCGCGGAGAAGCGAACAGTTTAAAAACACGCGCGCAAAAAAGCTATATATTATATAATTTGATTGACGAGGCAAACGGACAAGGCAGCTGGGAAATAAATATTGCACAGGGCGGACTCAGTGTTATTATTGGAAATGTAATTATTCAGGGTGTAAACAGTATTAATCACGGCATTGTTAGTTATGATGCCGTTACAAATCCGATTGAAGATTTTTATTTCATGAATAACACTGTAATTAATAAATGGACTTCTACCAGTTTCAGATATTTTAGCGTGGTACCTGCAAGCGGTATTAATAAATTTAAAGTGTATAATAATATTTTCGCGAAAGCAGCGGCTGCCACCATGAGTAATTTTATTTCAGGAACATTGGGTCCTGCGCTGGATACTTTAGCTAATCGTATTATGAATAATTACACAACGGTTGGATTTGTAAATGCAACCGCTAATGATTTTCATTTATCAGCCACTGCCCTATCCTTCATAAATAATTGCGCTCCTTCAGGTACTGCTTCTAATGGATTTTCTTTATTACCGGTAAATGAATATGTCAATTTTAATTCGGCTTTGGCGCCGCGGGTAATGAGTGGTCCGTTTAATGATATTGGAGCTTTTGAATTTAATGCCGGCGTTGGTGTGAAAGAAAATTCCTTTTTAGAAAAGATTATTTCTGTTTATCCAAATCCTTCAGATAATTATATTGTTGTTGATTTAAAAAATAATTTTTCTGTTCAAACTTTAATTATTTATGATGTCTTGGGGAAAGAAGTGAAACGTGAAAAGGTTTCAGGCACTAAAACAATTATTCAGCACAATTTACAAAGCGGTGTTTACTATTACTATTTGTTAAACGGTTCTGAAAAAACAGGCAGTGGTAAGCTTACTGTTCAGTAGGCTATTTCTTGTCCTTTTGCTTATTAACATTTCTTTCTATGTACTTTTCTGTAGGAAGAAGAGATTGCTGAATTCTTTTGGCATAGTGAATTGAATCAAGAATTTCCTTTTGCTTATCCTCAATAATCTCTTTTTGCCTTTCGGCTTCCTTCTTCTGAACCGAAATAATCTTGTGAGCTCTGTTTTTTTGCCTGTAGGCTCTTCCAATTAAAACCCCTGCCGCTGCGAATAAAATAACAATGATACCAAGAAAATACACCGTGTTTTTCTTTTTTTGCAAATCAATTTCTTTCAGATTATTCTCATCGTTCAGGGATTTTATCCGGAATGATTTTTTCTCAGTTTCGTAAACCGTTTCCATTTCTATCAGCTGATTTTGTTTTTGTACATTATACAAGCTGTCATTTAACTGATAAAAACGCGTAAATGCGATATAAGCTGAATCGAACTGCTTTTTTTGTTCATAAATGAGTGCCATGTGACGCGTGTTTCTGGCTATTAATTCAGGGTAGGTGTATTCTCTTGCCAATTGCAGTGAATTACGGACATGTACTTCGGCCGAGGTGTAATCTTTTAGATTAATAAATAATTCCCCCAGAGAAAATTCATTCCAGCAAATACCTATGAAATCCTTCAGGCGTTTCCTTATTTCGCTGGACTGTGAAATGTACGCAAGACCATCCTTCACTTTTTCCTTCATGAAACAAACCCCGGCTAAATTATTTAAACTGTATGGAATGCCAACACTGTCCTTGTTTTCCCTTTTAAGTTCTAAAGCTTTCGAATAATAATATGCTGCTGAATCCAAATTATCTTTCATTTCAAACAACACTCCAAAATTATCGAACGCAGAGGCTAGATCCGGCTTGTGATTGTTTTTATCTAAGATGGATATAGCCTCACGCATGATGTCCATAGCCAAACTAAGATTGCGTCTTTTACTTTCATAGCCCATGGCTGCTAAAGCGTTCGCTTTTTGTCTGTAATCTTTTACTTCAGCGAATAAAGCAATTGATTCCTTATGAAGGAGAAATGATTCTTCTCCGTTACCTTTTAAATAGGTGACGAGCGCAAGTTTCTCAATTAACTCTCCTCTTTTAAGTTTATTATTTATTAAGGCCTTCTCATCGTAAAGCGTCCTGAAAATATAAACGCTTTTACTAAGGTTGTTTACAATTTTATCGTACGGGATAGAAATGGCATCAAGAGCTGTTTTATCATCGGCATCATGATTTTGAACTGCGATTAAAATGCTGTCGATGTTGGGAGGTACACTACTGAAAACATTCTGAAAAGAGGAGGTCAGAATAATAAAAGATATTGCGCATTTCAGGAGCCTCCTCTTCATCTTAAATCGAACAATTATTTCTTCATTAATTTGTCCAAAATCTCAATAGCGCTCTTTGCAATAACAGTTCCCGGACCAAAAATAAAAGACACGCCGGCTTTGTATAAGAAATCATAATCTTGCTGTGGAATAACACCGCCTGCTACAATAATAATATCTTCACGCTTATACTTTTTTAATTCTTCGATCACTTGCGGAATTAATGTTTTATGTCCTGCCGCCAAACTACTCACGCCTAAAATATGCACATCGTTTTCCACAGCTTGCTTTGCTGCTTCTGCAGGTGTTTGAAACAGGGGACCAATATCCACATCAAATCCCATATCGGCAAAACCTGTTGCGATTACTTTCGCGCCGCGGTCGTGACCATCTTGTCCCATTTTCGCAACCATAATACGTGGACGGCGTCCGTCTTGTTCAGCAAATTTATCTGCTAATTCACGGGCTTTTGCAAAATCTTTATCCATATTGATTTCTTTACTGTAAACGCCGGCTATAGAACGGATACTCGCCTTATAGCGGCCAAATATTTTTTCGAGCGCGAATGAAATTTCCCCCAAGGACGCGCGGACACGGGCAGCATTAATTGATAATTCCAATAAATTTCCTTTTCCCGTTTTTGCAGCTTCCGTTAAAGCATTCAATGCTTTTTCAACTTCCTCATTATTACGTTTGGCTTTTAATTTTTTTAAACGCTCCAATTGCTGATTACGCACTTTTGCGTTATCAACATCCAGAATATCAATGTGCGTTTTCTCTTCAGTACGATAAGAATTAACTCCGACAATAATATCTTTTCCGCTATCAATACGTGCCTGCTTTCTTGCAGCCGCTTCTTCGATACGCATTTTAGGTATTCCTGTTTCAATAGCTTTTGCCATGCCGCCCAATTCTTCCACTTCCTGAATTAAGGCCCAGGCTTTTTGCGCTATTTCATTGGTTAAACTTTCTACATAATAAGAACCGCCCCATGGGTCAACCACTTTACAAATATTTGTTTCTTGTTGCAAAAAGATTTGTGTGTTACGCGCAATACGTGCACTGAAATCCGTAGGCAAAGCAATTGCTTCATCCAATGCGTTGGTATGTAAACTTTGTGTTCCGCCCATTGCGGCTGCTAATGCTTCAATACAGGTGCGTGCAACATTATTAAACGGATCTTGTTCTGTTAAACTCCATCCGCTGGTTTGACAATGCGTGCGAAGTGCTAATGATTTTGCGGATTTAGGATTGAATTGCTTCACCATCTTTGCCCACAGCATTCTTGCTGCGCGCATTTTCGCAATTTCCATGAAATGATTCATGCCAATGGCCCAGAAAAAAGATAAACGCGGGGCAAACGCATCAATGTCTAATCCTGCTTTCACGCCGGTGCGAATATATTCTAATCCGTCAGCTAAAGTATACGCTAATTCAATATCCGCAGTAGCGCCAGCTTCCTGCATGTGATAGCCGCTGATAGAAATTGAATTAAACTTCGGCATATTTTTGGAAGTGAATTCGAAAATATCAGCAATAATTTTCATGGAATGCGATGGCGGATAGATGTACGTATTCCGCACCATGAATTCTTTTAAAATATCATTTTGAATGGTACCGCTCAATTTATCCATACTAACGCCCTGCTCCTCTGCGGCAACAATATAAAACGCGAGAATAGGAAGTACAGCACCGTTCATGGTCATTGAAACACTCATCTGATCTAAAGGAATCTGATCAAACAAAACTTTCATGTCCAAAATAGAATCAATTGCTACGCCCGCCTTACCAACATCTCCTTGCACGCGTTCATGATCGCTATCATACCCGCGGTGCGTCGCTAAATCAAATGCAACTGATAATCCTTTTTG
>CAZRNW010000007.1:0-21481 GCA_964601535.1 uncultured Flavobacteriaceae bacterium | reverse complement strand
TCTAAAATTCATACCCACGAGGGAATGGGAAGGGTTATATATACGAGTTACGCCGGAACCTATGCCCTTAGCTTGAACAAAACCTACGAAAGCATCAAACATCAATTAATAAAAAGCAATCAGCAATTGCCTGTACCGGCCGTTTACACCATTCAAACAGACCTTCTGGTTCCCTTTAAAGAAACCCTTTTACCAATAGCTAAACGCTTTTTCCTGCGAAAAGCTGATTTATGATAATTTTTATACCGCATTTTTTCTAATTTTATGGAAAATAGCGCGGCATGAAGAAAATAGCATCGATAGAGGAATATCACAAAGAGTACAAAAAGTCAATTGAGCAACCCGAAACTTTTTGGGCTGATATCGCAGAAAATTTTATCTGGAAAAAGAAATGGGATTCTGTTTTAAAATGGGATTTTAATAATTACAATGTTAATTGGTTCTTAAACGGAAAATTAAATATTACCGAAAATTGTCTCGACCGTCATTTAGCAACTAAAGCCAATCAAGCTGCAATAATTTGGGAGGCTAACGACCCTAAAGAAAAATCAATAACATTAACTTATAAGGAGCTTCACGAAAAAGTGTGCGCATTTGCTAATGTTTTAAAAAGCAACGGTTGTAAAAAGGGTGACCGCATTTGTATCTATATGCCAATGGTTCCTGAACTCGCAATTGCAGTACTCGCCTGTGCGAGAATTGGCGCGATACATTCGGTTGTGTTTGGCGGTTTCTCATTTAATTCATTGGCCGACCGCATTCATGATGCTGATTGTAATTTGGTGATTACTTCTGATGGTGCATACCGTGGCGCAAAAGATATTCCTTTAAAAGCCGTTGTTGATGAAGCTGTAAAAACCTGTCCAACAGTAAAAAAAGTAATTGTATTAAAACGCACCAAATGTAAAGTGGAAATGCAAAACGGACGCGATGTTTGGTGGCATGATGAAATTAAAAAGGTAAATGCAGATTGTCCGGCAGAAACAATGGACGCCGAAGACATGTTGTTTATTCTTTATACATCAGGGTCAACCGGAAAACCAAAAGGTGTTGTGCATACTTGTGGCGGTTATATGGTTTACACGGGCTATACTTTCAAAAATGTTTTTCAGTATAATGATGGCGAAGTTTATTGGTGCACCGCAGATGTGGGCTGGGTTACCGGGCATTCATATCTTGTTTATGGTCCGTTATTAAATGGTGCGACTACATTAATGTTTGAAGGAATTCCTACATGGCCTGATGCGGGACGATTTTGGGAAGTAATCGACAAACATAAAGTCAATATTTTTTATACGGCGCCAACAGCCATCCGTTCTTTAGAAGCAATGGGATTGGATTTTGTAAAACCTCATAAATTAGATTCGTTACGCGTACTTGGTACCGTTGGTGAACCTATTAATGTTGAAGCCTGGAACTGGTACAATCAAAACATTGGAAAAAATAAGTGTCCCATCGTAGATACCTGGTGGCAAACTGAAACAGGCGGAATAATGATTTCGCCTCTTGCCGGAATAACAAAAACAAAACCCGGATTTGCAACTTTACCATTACCGGGCGTGCAGCCTGTTTTATTAGATGAAAACGGAAAAGAATTAATTGGTAATAGTGTCGACGGCCGATTGTGCATGAAATTTCCTTGGCCGGGAATTATCCGCACGACGTATAAAAATCATGAACGCTGTAAGGACGTTTATTTTTCAACTTTTAAAGGCTATTATTTTACCGGTGACGGTTGCCGCAGGGATGAAGACGGTTATTATCGTATTACCGGAAGAGTTGATGACGTAATAAAAGTATCAGGACATTTATTAGGAACAGCTGAAATTGAAAATGCAATTAATGAACATCCTGATATAGTGGAGAGCGCAGTTGTTGGTTTTCCGCACGATATTAAAGGCTGGGGAATTTATGCTTATGTAATTGCAGAAAGAAAACGCGATGATGTTGAAGAATTGAAAAATGAAATTGTCGCCACCGTAAATAAATTTATGGGACCAATTGCTAAACCCGACAAAATCCAGGTAGTAACGGGCTTACCAAAAACCAGAAGCGGAAAAATAATGCGGAGGATTTTGCGGAAAGTTGCAGAAGGAGAAACAAATAATCTGGGCGATACCTCAACCCTTTTAGACCCTGCTGTTGTAGAGGAAATTTTGAAGGGGGCGGTTAAATGAACTGCGTAAAAAATAATTTTATAATTGTTTTGATTCTTTTGTTTTGTAACAACGTGTTTGCGCAAAACAAACGAAAGGTTGATTCACTGTATATAAGGCTTGCAAAAGCGAATACCGATACTGTACGCGTTATTCTTTTAACCGATTTGTCAAATGCTTTCCAAAATTCTTATCCCGACAGTTCTTTCAGGCTTGCGAAAGAGGCTTACGAATTAGCCAGCGAATCAAATTATAAATTTGGGAAAGGAAGAGCGCTCTTTTGCATGGCAGTAGTTCAGCAATTAAAAGGTAAGTATGAAGAAGCATTAAATTATTTGAATCAGTCCTTATCAGTTTTCGAAAGCAGTAACAGGCAAAAGGAAATTGCTTCTGTTTATAATACATTTGGATTGATACATTACGGGAAACATCTTTATCCCGAGGCACTCAATTATTTTTATAAATCCATTAAAATATATCACGATGAAAATGATTTGATAGGTGAAGCAACAGCTAATGGAAATGTGGCGATGGTGTATTACAATAATGGCAATTATGATAAATGTTCCGAGTACTGGCTGAGTTCAATTGAGCTGGATGAAAAAGCAGGCAATCCTGCCGGAGTCGCACGGCACAATGGTAATCTCGGAAACGTTTATTTTAAACTGGGCGGACAATTAAGAAGGCAGGGAAAAGAAAAAGAGGCGAAGGCAATGTATACTAAATCAATTAATGCCTATAATCTCGCCTATCAGATGCTTGAGAAACAAAATAATAAAAGCGGAATGGCCCTTCAAATCGGAAACATGGCTAACTTGTTTTACGATCTTGGCGATACCGCAAAAACTATAGAGTATTATAATAAGGCATACGCAATTTATGAAAAGATGCACGACAAAAGAGGAATGTCTACGCAACTCGGTAATAGCGGATGGATATACTATGAAAAAAAGCAATATAAAAAAGCGGAAGAGTTTACATTAAGGGCTATTGAAATGATCAAGGATGCCCCGGCGTTGGATTTAATGTACAACTGGTACGATAACCTCAATGGAATCTATGAGAGCGCCGGCGATTTTGAATCAGCATTGAGCGCATATAAAAAGTTTATTATGTTGCGCGACAGTACGTTTAATATCGACATAGCAAAAAGAACGCTTGAAGCACAAATGAATTTCGAATTCGATAAGAAAGAAGCTCTAGCCAAAGAAGAAAAGGAGAAACAAACAATTATACGGAATGCTTTTATCGCGGGATTTGCCTTAATGTTTATAATGGCTGTTATTATCCTGAGGGGGTATAGGAATAAGCAAAAAGCGAACCAGCTTGTTTCAAAGCAAAAGGAATTGTTGCAAGAGAAAAATAAAGAAATTACCGACAGTATACTTTACGCTAAAAGAATTCAAAATGCTCATTTACCAAGTAATGAATATATTTCTAAAAAAATGACAGAGCTGAAAAAGAAAGTTTAGATGTCGGACCAAAAATTATATTACGATTATTTAGATACACCTGTTGGCGAGTTAGAAATTACTTCAAGCAGCGATCATTTGCTTTCGGTATTATTTGTGAAAACAGAAAAAAACGTTTTGGATAAGCAGCCCGTTTTGAAATCTGAAATAAATGAGGAGACGAAAAAACAATTGAATGCTTTTTTCAAAAAAGAATCCAACCAATTTAATTTACCGTTACATCCTGCAGGCACCGATTTTCAGAAAAGTGTTTGGAATGAATTAATCAAAATCCCTTTTGGAACAACTATTTCTTACCTGACATTAGCAAAAAAATTAGGCGACGCAAATTCTATCCGTGCAGCAGCATCTGCAAACGGCAAAAATCCTATCGCCATAATTATTCCTTGTCACCGCGTAATTGGCGCCGATGGCAAACTGGTAGGCTATTCCGGCGATATGTGGCGCAAACAATGGTTGCTAAACCATGAGAGCCGGCAGGAGAGCCTTTTTTAGCTTTTCTCCCCCAATTTGGGGGACATAATTCCAAGATTATCAAATAGATAGACTTCATTCGTCTATGTTCTGACTTAATTACTCTAAAAAATTCGCATAAACCTCTTTTTTGAATTAGTTTCGCTCCCGTTTTAACCTACATCTCAATGAAACGCATTTTAATTTTTATTCTGGCACTCAACTTTTTAAGCAAACCTTTTGCTAAGGCTGATGAAGGCATGTGGTTACCTATGTTATTAGGCGAACAGGTTTATGCCGACATGGTAAAGAAGGGTTTAAAGTTATCGAAAGAACAATTATACAGTATTAATCAGGCAAGTATAAAAGATGCTATCGTTATTTTCGGTGGCGGGTGTACAGCTGAAATTGTAAGTAAGGAAGGATTAATTTTTACAAATCACCATTGCGGTTATAATGCCATTGCGGCCGCAAGTACAGTTGAGCATAATTATTTAGATGATGGTTTTTGGGCGAAAAGTAAAAATGAAGAAATTTATGCGAAAGGAGTTAACGTACAATTCCTTACTAAAATTGCAGATGTTACTGATAAAGTAAATGAAAAGATAAAAGATCTTCCGGCAAATGAGTTAAGTGCTAAATTACCCGCCATTCTTAATGAGATGGCTGCAAAAGAAACTGAAGGCACAACCTTGGAAGGACGTGTTGTTTCTTTTTTCAAAGGCAATCAATTTTTATTATTTGTTTACGAGCGTTACAAAGACGTGCGTTTAGTTGGAACACCTCCGCAAAACGTTGGTAAATTTGGTGGTGACACTGATAATTGGGAATGGCCGCGCCACACCTGTGATTTTTCTGTATTCCGTGTTTATACTAATAAAGAAGGTAAGCCTGCAGATTATTCGGTTGACAATGTGCCGATGAAACCAAAATATTCTTTACCGGTTTCTATTAAAGGAATTAAAGACGGAGATTTTGCAATGGTGTATGGTTACCCTGGAGGTACTAACCGATACGAAACATCTTTTGGTGTAAAATTAAAAACTGATATCGAAAATCCTTCTTTGGTTTCATTACGCGATACACGTTTGAAACTGATGTTAGATGAAATGAAGAAAGACACTAAAACCAAATTGCAATTAGCAGGTTCTTATGCAGGCATTGCTAATTACTGGAAGTTTTTCGACGGCGAAACAAAACAATTATTAAAGTTTAAAACATACGAAGAGAAGCAAGCTAACGAAGCTGCGTTCGCCGCTTGGGCTAAAGGAAAACCGGAATACGATAATCTATTTGCTAATTATCAAAAAACATACGACGCCTGGAGGCCATACACAAAACACCGTGTATATTTAAATGAAGGAATTATGGGTTCGCCACTGATTGCTTTCGCTGCAAACTTACAAAAGCTGGATGCTGCATTAGCAAAAGGCGACAGCAAAGAGATTACGAAAACAGCGGAGGCATTAAAAAAAGCATGGAAAGGTTTTTACGAAGGCGAGAATGCAGCTTCCGATAAAAACATCTTGGCCTTTGTTACACAGGAATTCTATACCCAAGTTGATGCAGCTCAGCACCCAAAAGGATTTTACAATTGGTTAAGCGGAAAGTTCGGCGACCTTAAAAATAAACAGCCCTACACTTTGTTTGCTGATTATGTGTTCAACAACACTAACCTATTGGATTCTGTGAAATGGAATGCATTTATTGCAAATCCTGACACGACTAAATTGCACAAGGATGCGGCTTTCATGGTGGCGAATACGTTCAATTCTAATTTCACCACCAACTACCAAAAATATTTCAACGAGTTCAATGCTCAGAATTTTTCATTGGGCCGCACGTATTTGAAAGGTATTTTGGAAATGAACAAAGGAAAGAAAATGTATCCCGATGCTAATTTCACAATGCGCGTGTCTTATGGTAATGTGAAATCTTATGTTCCGCGTGATGGCGTTAAGTATAGCCACATCTGTACCATGCAGGGCGTTTTAGATAAATACAAACCAAAAGATATTGAATTCGACCTGCCTGAGAAATTTGTAGAACTGGCAAGAAAAAAAGATTTCGGTCAGTATGTTGATGCTGCAACAAAAGATCTAGTGGTATGTTATATCACTACCAATGATATTACCGGTGGTAATTCAGGCTCTCCAATCCTGAATGCGAATGGTGAATTAATCGGCTTATGTTTTGATGGTAACTACGAGGCATTAAGCCATAAATTAGCTTTCGATAAAGATTTGAACCGCACAATTAATGTGGATGTGAGATATGTTCTTTGGGTGATTGATAAATTCGGCGGCGCAAGCAACATCATTCAGGAATTGGATTTAAGAAAGTAGATGTAATTAAATTCAAAAGAAGAGTCCCGCATTGCGGGACTTTTTTATTTTTTAGAAAGGCGGCTTACGGTTTTATCAATGTATTTATCCGATGGCATTAAGGCGGTTTGAATCCTTTTGGCATAATTAATACTGTCAGTAATATTTTTATTTTTCTCAATAATAATCTTATTCATATTCTCAAGCTGAATATTCGATTTTTGTTTGCTTCGGTAACTGCGGTAAATAAAAATAGCGAACAACAGTAACACTGCAAATCCGCCAATTAGAGAATTCCGGATATAAACCTGTTTTTGTTTTTCTTCACGTGCTGCAACATCCTTTTTTTCCTGTTCAAGTTTGGCAATCTGAATTTTTTTCTCAAACTCATAATTCATCTGAGCCTGCACTACTTTTTTTGTGTTCTCCTGGTTTAACAGACTATCACGGTAATTAATAAAAAGCTGGTAATTGGAAAGGGCCAGCTTGCAATCGTTTTGTTTCAGATAAAATTTATAAAGCCCTTCATAACAATCTTTGGTTGCCGTGTAATTACCCATGTCGGTAGAAATCGAAAGCGCTGTTTCATAATGTTTTTTTGCAATAGCCGTTTGTCCGAGTTTAACTGCCAGAGCTCCGAGGTTGATGTGTGATGAAGCAATGCCGTCTTTTATTTCGTTTTCCTCAAATATTTTAAGTGACCGTTCAATGTAAGCTTTCGCAAGATCGTATTTATCCTGAAGCAGATAAATCATACCAATATTCGATTCGATATAAGCGTTATCCTCCGGATAATCTAAGGATTTATATATTTCAGACGCACTTGAAAAATATTTTAATGCCATGAGTACATCGCTCCCGAATGAAGGACCATTTGGATTAGCTGTCGCCTTTTCCTGGTAAATAATTCCGATATTATTATAGGTGCTTGCAATCCCTTTTTTATCGTTTAGGGATTTTTTTAATTCAAGGGTCTTATCAAAATATTCAATGGCCTTGGTGTAATCTTTCATGTCAACGTAAATGCTTCCGATATTATTCATCGAATAAGCCACCCCTTTTTTACTTTTTATGGCGTCAAATATTTCTAAAGAATGGAGTAAGTTTTGGAGGGCTTTGGGATAGTCGCCCTGATATTGATACAAAAGCCCTCTGGTGGCATAAGCATTAGCTAAGCCAAGTTTGAAATTAAGTTTTTCCGAAAGAGGAATAATTTGTTCGGTGGTCAAGTAAGAACGCACATACTCACCCGTTATCATTAACTTAAAAGAAAGCATTACCAGAACCTTGACTTTATTGGTATCTTCTTTAGCTGATAAAGCTAAGTTCGACAATGAATCAATTTCCCGCGTTTGTGATCTAAATGGCTGAGCAAAAAGAAATGCAGAAAGCACAAGGCAATAAAGTGAGTATTTGTGTATGGCTTTGATGTACGAAATATACAGAATTTAGCCGCAAACTTCAACACCTGTTTTTTCGCTTAAATTGGCATCCGATTAAAAAATTTGGTATTATTGATAAGAATTATGTTTACAGAAGAAGAAATATTTAACCGCTTAAAAGCCATTGCTTTTGTTTTTGGTGCAGATGCTCTGATAACAAAATGTGATTTACTAAACAAGGCCTCAGAAATAAAATTCAAAAAAGCATCTTCCATCTTAAAATATCACGACCTCCTTTTGTTCTTAATGGCTTATCCGGATAACGAAGAAATATTTTCATTAGCTCAGAATGAAATGGAAAGGCTGTCCGAAACAGTAAAAAACCTGTCGGATTCAAAAAAAGAAAAATTAGATTTAAGCGGACTGGCTTATACCAACACGCACGGGGGCTTTAGTATTAGTTTAATAAAATGGTTATTAAAGGAATACCCGGGAACTGCTTCTGTTCATTCTTTTGATGAAGAAGGAATTCATCCAAGAGAAATCTTAAAACATACTTTGAACGAAATGGAATTTGAATTAACTTCAGATGAAAAACTAAAACCTGAAGCCTGGCTCGCTAAAGCAAGCGGAACAAAAAACCCGGTAAAACAATTGCAATGGTTCGCTAGGCAATTCGGAAAAATTGAAGCAAGCGATTTAATAAAAGACCAATTACTCGATTCTTTAAAACTTTATGTTACCATTACGCCAACCGATAAAAAATTCTCCCGCACTTTCGGAAAAATAAATCAAAAGCAAACATTTTTTCATTCACACGGCATATTAAAAAAATTCGATGAAGCTGCCCTCATCCATAAAAAATTACCGGCACCAAAGAAATTATCTCAACAACAAAAAAATGAAATAATAAATACTTCCCGCGTTGCATTATGTTTACTCAACCGTGAAACAGACCCGGTGGCTTATTGCAACGAAGACGGACTTTTGTATTACGAATTGGAACATGGTTTATCAATTGCATTATTCAGCATGTTGCCAGAAAGAAGATTGCCTTTGGAATCTTATATAGGTTTCATGATGTTTAAGAACGGTTATCCGATGGCTTATGGCGGCGGCTGGTTGTTTGGCAAACGTTCTTTATTAGGTATAAATATTTTTGAAGCTTTCCGCGGCGGTGAATCTGCTTTTGTTTTTGCACAATTATTGCGGACCTATAAAAACGCTTTCGGTGCCGATTACTTTGAAGTGGAGCCGTATCAGTTTGGAAAAAATAATCCTGAAGGGTTGCAGTCAGGCGCCTTTTGGTTTTATTACCGTTTCGGTTTTCGTCCCGTTGACGATAAACTAAACTTATTGGCAACTGAAGAATTTCAGAAAATCCTAAATGATAAATCTTACCGCTCCTCAATCGCAACATTAAAACAATTTACAAAATCAAATGTCTGCGTCAATTTTGCCGGAGGTCAAAAGCCGGTTAATCCTTCGGATATAAGTAAATTTATTTCGCAACAAATAGTAAAGCAATTTGGTGGCGACAGAACCGCTGCTGAAAAATTCTGCAATGCAAAAATAAAAAAAGATTTAGGCATTTCTTCATCTAAAAAATTGAGTTTGTTTTATGGTCTGTGTTTGAAAACAGAAAAACTTTCTGAAGAAGAAAAATCAAAAATCAAAAAATTTATTTTTGAAAAAGGCGGTAAAAACGAGTTTGAGTACATTCAGCTCTGCAACAAAATAAAATTTGTTTATAATTTTTAGACCTGACCTGAGCTCGTCAAAGGGCTACTTTTTATTGATGAGCCACAAACCTAAAATTATGACGGCCACCGAAACAAATTGTACAATGGTTACCACTTCTCCGTCTAATAATCCCCAACCAATAGCAACAACAGGAATTAAATAAGTGCAGGTAGAAGCAAAAACTGTCCCTGACAATTTTATTAATTCATTGAACATGATAACCGAAAGCGAAGTCCCGAATACAGCGAGCAAACAAACAAAGCCAAAAGCGGAGTAACCTTTAGGATGTTGCGTTAAGTGAAGATGGAAATCCGTATTTGCAAAAAGATAAATGATGGCGATGGGACCTATAATGGCAAAAGAACCAACAGTAGCTGTCACAGAATTTACATTTGATAGATATCTTTTTATTCCATTCACACTAATTGCATAGCAAACCGTTGCTAGTACTACGAGTAAGCTATAAGTAATATTTTTCGATTGTTCTGTGCCCGAATTAAAACCAAGCAAAAACAAAGCACCAATTAAACCAATCGCAACACCAATGATTTGAAATCTTTTCACCTTGGTCTTAAAAACAATTATGCCAAGAACAATTGTGAAAAGCGGAGTAAGTGCATTAAGCATACCGGTTAAGCTGCTGCTGATTTCAGTTTCGGCTTTGGTAAATAAAAAGGCGGGCAATAAATTTCCGAAAGTGCCCATCAGCACCAGGCCGAGCCAGTCTTTTTTAAAATTGATATTTTTATAATGCTTAAAAAACAGAGGCAGTAAAAACAAAAAGGCAATCGCAATGCGTAAACCAGCCACTTCATCGCTAGTAAATGCAACCAGACCTTCTTTCATCAAAATAAAAGAACTGCCCCAGATAAGAGAGAGTAAAATAAGGTAGAACCAGGATAAGGTGCCGGCTTTCATGCCCCGAATGTACGATTTGCTTAAATAATTTTTGCATTTGATTAAAAACTTATGATATTTGCAGCGTAAATGATGAATAAAAAGATAAAACATTCAAAAAAACTTTTCCGCTAAGGAGAGGCACGAATGTTTTATTATGAAAATAATAGCAGGCCTTTCCAGATACGGAGAGGCTTTTTTATTAAACAATAATCATTGAATTTTGAATCTTTAAATTTTGAATTATGAAAGTAGCAGTAGTTGGTGCCACAGGACTTGTAGGAACCGTGATGTTAAAAGTTTTAGAGGAAAGAAATTTCCCGGTAACAGAATTAATTCCCGTTGCCTCCGAAAAATCGGTTGGCAAAGAAATTGAATTTAAGGGGAAGAAATTCAAAGTACATTCCATGCAACAAGCCATTGATGCCAAACCCGCCATCGCTTTATTTTCTGCTGGCGGAAGCACTTCATTAGAATGGGCACCAAAATTTGCAGAGGCGGGAACTACAGTCATTGATAATTCTTCAGCCTGGCGCATGGACCCTTCAAAAAAACTGGTAGTTCCGGAAGTAAATGCGCATGTTTTAACGAAGGCCGACAAAGTCATTGCCAATCCAAATTGTTCAACCATTCAAATGGTGGTGGTGTTAAACCCATTGCACAAAAAATATAAAATTAAACGCGTTGTTGTTTCTACTTATCAATCAGTAACCGGAACCGGTGTAAAAGCCGTAACGCAATTAAACAACGAGCGTGAAGGTAAAAAAGGAGAAATGGCTTATAAATATCCCATCGATTTAAACGTAATTCCTCAAATAGATGTGTTTACCGATAACGCCTATACCAAGGAAGAAATGAAAATGGTAAACGAAACAAAAAAAATAATGGGCGATAACACCATCGGCCTTACTGCAACCACGGTCCGCATTCCGGTAATGGGCGGTCACAGCGAAAGCATAAACATTGAATTTGAAAATGAATTTGAGGTAAAGGATATTTTTGAGCTGATGAAAAAAACGGAGGGCGTTATTGTGCAGGACGATATCGCTAACCTTATTTATCCTATGCCGATGAATGCTCACAATAAGGACGAGGTTTTTGTGGGACGAATCCGCAGGGATGAATCACAGCCAAAAACCCTAAACATGTGGGTGGTAGCCGATAATTTACGCAAAGGCGCCGCCACCAACGCCGTTCAAATAGCGGAATACCTGATGAAAAACAAGCTGGTATAATTTTGACTTTAAACTTTAAACCTTTAACTTTAAACTATCATGGTAACAAGACCGTTTAATTTTAAAAAGTGGATCGATGAGAATCGTCACTTATTGAAGCCGCCGGTTAATAACAAGGTGGTATATAAGGATACAGAATTTATTGTAATGGTAGTTGGCGGACCGAACTCCCGCAAAGACTTTCACTTTAACGAAAGCGAGGAATTCTTCTATCAATTACAAGGCGACGTTGTAGTTCAGATTCAGGAAAACGGAAAAGCCGTTGATGTTCCCATTAAAGAGGGGGATATTTTTCTGCTTCCACCAAAAGTACCGCATAACCCGAAACGTTTTAAAGATACCATTGGTTTGGTAATGGAACGCCGCCGCCGTGATGGGGAAAAAGACGGTTTAATGTGGTTCTGCGAAAAGTGCAATGCCAAATTATATGACGAGTATTTTACCTTAACCGACATTGCCACTCAGTTCCAGTCGGTCTTCTCAAAATTCTATAACTCTAAAGACTTAAGAACCTGTAAAAGCTGCGGCCATGTAATGGAACCGCCATCTGTTATCGCTTAAAATTAGCCCTTTCTAATTTTTACATTTTTTCAACACCCCTCTCAAAAGTGGGCTCTTACTGTATCTTTGCCCTTTGTTATAGCTATGAGCCAATTGAAGAAAATTAACAGCGCACTTATTTCGGTTTTTTATAAGGATAATTTAGAACCCGTTATTAAAAAACTGAATGATTTAGGAGTCACCATTTACAGCACAGGCGGTACCCAAACTTTTATAGAGAATTTAAAAGTTCCGGTTAAAGCGGTGGAGTCTTTAACTTCTTTTCCTGAAATTTTAGGCGGCCGCGTAAAAACTTTACATCCAAAAATTTTTGGCGGGATTTTGGGAAGACGCGAATTAAAAAGTGACGTTGCCCAAATGGAACAACACGAAATTCCGAATATAGATTTAGTAATTGTGGATTTGTATCCTTTCGAAGAAACCCTTGCAAGCGGTGCATCAGAGCAGGATATCATTGAGAAAATCGACATCGGCGGGATTTCATTAATCCGCGCTGCGGCAAAAAATTTTAACGATGTGGTGATTGTTTCATCACGTCATGATTACAAACCTTTATTGGAGTTATTAGAAAGTAAAAACGGTTTTTCGGATATTGCTGACCGGAAAAATTTCGCAGCAAAAGCTTTTGCTACAAGTTCACATTACGATTCAGCCATTTTTAATTATTTCAATCAAACCGAAAACATTCCGCAATTCAAACAAAGCATACAAACAGCTCAGGTTTTACGTTACGGCGAAAACCCGCATCAGAAAGGTGTGTTCTATGGTAACCTCGATGCTATGTTTGATAAACTGGCCGGAAAAGAACTTTCTTACAACAACCTTTTGGATGTGGATGCAGCGGTTAATCTTATTGCAGATTTCACAGAACCAACTTTTGCCATCCTAAAACACAACAATGCTTGCGGAGTAGCCAGTCGCCCAACCATAAAACAAGCGTATCTGGATGCTTTGGCCGGCGACCCGGTTTCAGCCTTTGGCGGAATTTTAATTGCCAACAAAGAAATTGATGAAGAGACAGCCGCTGAGGTAAACAAGTTATTTTGCGAGGTCGTTATTGCTCCGTCATATTCTGCAAAAGCAATCGAAACCCTCAAATCAAAACCCAACCGCATTATTCTGGTTCAGAAAAAAGTAGCCCTGGCCGATAAGAATTTCAGAACACTTTTAAACGGTGTAATTGAGCAGGATAAAGACCTCAAAACCGAAATTGAAAATGACCTGAAACCCGCGACTACCAAGGCTCCCAAGGCTTTTGAGGTTAAAGATTTGTTATTCGCCAATAAACTCGTAAAACATACAAAATCCAATACCATTGTTCTTGCAAAAAACGGTCAGTTATTGGCCAGCGGCACAGGTCAAACTTCAAGGGTGGATGCCCTGAAGCAGGCTATAGCAAAGGCTTTGAGCTTCGGTTTCGATTTAAAAGGTGCGGTTATGGCCAGCGACGCGTTTTTCCCTTTTCCGGATTGTGTGGAGATTGCCCATAAAGCAGGTATCACAGCAGTGGTACAACCCGGAGGCTCGATAAAAGATAAGGATAGTATTGCTTATTGCGATGCGAATGGACTAAGCATGGTATTTACAGGGACAAGACACTTCAAACACTAAATTATGGTAAAATAAGAACTATACATCTTTTATCACGTATAAATAAATAGTAATTTTGAAAAACCCCTTATGGCACTATTCGACTTTTTAACCCAAGATATAGCAATTGACTTAGGAACAGCCAACACGATTATTATTAATAATGATAAAGTAGTTGTTGATGAACCAAGTATAGTTGCGGTTGACAGAACTAACGGTAAGGTCATTGCCGTTGGCCGTGCCGCACAAATGATGCACGGAAAAACCCACGAGAATATTAAAACCATCCGTCCGTTGAAAGACGGAGTGATTGCGGATTTCCAGGCGGCAGAAGAAATGATTAAGGGAATGATTAAAATGATTAATCCCGGCAACCGTTTTTTCAAACCAAGTTTAAAAATGGTGATTTGCATTCCTTCAGGCATTACTGAGGTGGAGAAACGTGCGGTACGCGACAGTGCTGAACACGCGGGTGCAAAAGAAGTTTACATGATTCACGAACCAATGGCAGCAGCTATCGGTATGGGTATTGATGTTGAAGAACCAATGGGCAATATGATTATTGATATTGGCGGCGGTACTTCCGAGATTGCGGTTATCGCATTGGGCGGTATCGTTTGTGATAAATCCACCCGTATTGCAGGTGATGATTTTAATGCGAACATTGAAGAGTACATGCGCCGTCAGCACAACATTTTAATTGGTGAGCGCAGTGCCGAAAGAGTGAAAATTGAAGTAGGGGCAGCTATGACTGAAATCGAAAACCCGCCTGCAGATTTCGCAGTACAGGGCCGCGATTTAATGAGTGGTATTCCGAAAGAAGTTTATATCAGTTACGTTGAAATTGCGCATTGTCTGGATAAATCCATTTCAAAAATTGAAGAAGCGATTCTGAATGCCTTAGAGATGACACCACCGGAGTTAGCGGCCGACATTTACCGCAAAGGTATTTTCATGGCGGGCGGCGGTTCTTTATTGCGCGGTTTGGATAAGCGTATTTCAATGAAGACAAAATTACCTGTACATGTGTGTGAAGACCCGCTCAGAGCGGTTGCAAGGGGTACGGGCATTGCACTTAAAAATGTTGATAAATTCCCTTTCCTGATCAAGTAAACGCAGCCCTTACATTGTAGTTTTATAGAAGAGGCAAACATGGTTTTCAAAATCTGAAAACGATGATTTAATTTTTTACAGCGTGAGAACTTTATTAGCATTCATACACCGCCATAATTTCATTTTCATTTTTTTGTTTATGGAGTTTGTCTGCTTTTACATGATGTACCGCAACAGCGGCTATCAGGGTTCCAGTATTTTTAATTCTTCCAACAAAATTTCAGCTAACGTTTACCAAACTGCAGCAAATGTGCGCGAGTATTTATTACTGAAGGATGAGAACAGAAGATTAGTGGAAGAAAATGCAAGACTTTACAACATGCTTCGCTCCGGTTATTTGGCTGTTCCTTTAGGGCAATATACCAAGAAGGATACTTTGTATAAGCAACAATACACTTATGTGAGCGCAAAGGCAGTGAACTCTTCAATCAATCGCAGAAGTAATTACATCACCATCAATATTGGTTCCGAACAAGGCGTTACCCGTCACATGGCAGTAGTAAATAGCGACGGTGTTGTTGGAAGAGTGACAGATGTATCAGCAAATTTTTCTACTGTTATGAGCTTGCTTCACAAAGACAATATTGTGAATTGTCAGCTGAAGAACGATGGTACTTACGGTCCGCTGGTTTGGGATGGAAAAGATTATCAGTATTGTCAGCTAAAGGATATTCCTGTACATACCAAGATAAAAAAAGGAGATGTGGTTGAGACCAGTGAACAATCCGGAATTTTTCCTGAAGGAGTCAGAGTGGGAACTGTTGAGAGCTATGAGCAGCGCTCAGGCGAACCGTTCTTAACTGTAAAAGTAAAACTAGTCACCGATTTCAAAAAACTAAATTATTTATTCGTTATAAAAAATAAATTCAAAACAGAACGCGATTCATTAGAGGCCGCTACGCAAATTCAAAATGACAAGTAGTTTAATAAATAATATTATCCGCTTTATAATTCTCGTCCTGATGCAGGTTCTGATTGTACAAAATATTCATTTGGGCAGTTATATTATTTTGTTGCCATATGTTTTAGTCATCCTGTTGTTTCCATTTGATATGCCTAAAGTCATGTTGCTTGGTTTTTCTTTTTTGGTGGGATTGACTATTGATGTGTTTTACGATACTGCCGGCATGCATGCAGCTGCTTGTACATTAATGGCATTTTCGCGGTACTATCTATTAAAATTTATTGCCCCACGAGATGGTTACGAGGCGGGATTGGAACCAAATATTGATGACATGGGCGGGGCGTGGTTCACAACCTACGCAGGCGTATTAATTTTTGTTCATCATCTTTTCTTTTTTTATCTGGAGATTTTCAGATGGAATGAATTTTTTTCAACTTTAGGAAGAGTGATACTGAGTTCAATCGGAACATTTGCGTTTGTATACGTCATCCAATTCTTATTTTATAAAACTACGCGGAGGAGATAATGAATAACAACGCGCATTTAGGCGACAGGAAATTTATTATCGGGGGATTCTTCGTGCTTATTGCCCTTGTTTATATCTGTCGTTTATTTTACATCCAGATTATTGATGAAAGTTATACGATAAAAGCCCAACAGCAGGCAATAGAGGTACGCGTGGATTATCCTCAACGCGGAGTTGTTTACGACAGGAATGGAAAGTATTTAGTAAAGAACGAACCTTCCTATGATCTGATGGTAACCCCACGTCTTGTGAAAGGATGCGATACTTTGGCCTTATGTCAGATTTTGGAAATAACTAAAGCGGAATTTCTTAAACGTATAAAGAAAGCATGCCAGGCACCCAATTCTCCACGCAAGGAAAGTATTTTCGAAAAGCAGATGACGGCTCAACGTTATGCAACTTTGCAAGAGAAAATGTACCTCTTCAAAGGATTTTATCCGGTGGTGCGTAGTGTAAGAAAATATCCTAAACCAATTGCAGCGCATTTATTAGGGTATGTTGGTGAGGTGAACGGAGAGATTACAAAAAAAAATCCTTACTATAAGGATGGAGATTACATCGGCATCACCGGAATGGAGCGTGGTTATGAAGAAGCTTTACGCGGGATAAAAGGGAAAAGAAAAATTCTGAAAGACGTACACAACAAAGAAGTCGGAAGTTTCATGGAAGGACAATGGGATACAGCTGCGGTTGCTGGAAAATCATTGTATTCAACAATTGATATGGATTTGCAGGAATATGGCGAACGTTTAATGAAGGGAAAGAAAGGCGCGCTTGTTGCCATAGAGCCATCCACGGGAGAAATTCTCGCAATTATTTCTGCACCAAGTTATGATCCTAATTTATTTGTAGGAGTAAAAGAAAGATCAAAAAATTATCCTGTGCTGAGAAATGATTCTACTTTGCCATTATTCAACCGTGCTCTTCAAGCGATGTATCCTCCCGGATCAACATTCAAATTGATTGATGCACTGATTGGACAGGATGAAGGTGTTATCTCAAGAGGAACGATGTACCATTGCAGTGGCGGCTACCCTCCCATGGGTAATAAACCAAAATGTCACGGCCGTCATACACTTGATCTTGTGAATGCAATCGCCCAGTCCTGTAATTCTTATTTCAGTTATACTTTTTACGATATCACAAGTCAAAATAAATTCCCAAAGTATGTTGATGGATTTAATAACTGGCGCACTAAGGTTATGACTTTTGGTCCCGGCACGCATTTAGGAACCGATCTTCCGTATGACGCCCCGGGGAATGTTCCTTCATCAGGATATTATGATAAAGTATTTGGAAAAGGCCGATGGTACGGAAATACAATTGTTTCTCTTGGAATTGGCCAGGCTGAGTTAACACTTGTTCCCTTGCAAATGGCCAATGTTGTAGCAACTATTGCAAACAGGGGATATTATCTTGTGCCACATTGTGTAAAAGGAATCGGTACCGAAAAAGTAATTGATAAAAAATATACAGAAAAACATTTTGTTGCCGTACAAAAGCCGGAATATTATTTGAATGTAATTGATGGTATGCAAAAAGTTTTTGAACCAGGCGGCACCGCTTATGCTTCCCGGATTCCTGGAATTACCGCTTGTGGAAAAACAGGAACAGCAGAAAATCCACATGGAAAATCACACGCAGTATTCATGGCCTTCGCTCCGCGTGAGAATCCGAAAATAGTTATTGCAGGTATAATTGAGAATGCAGGTTTTGGCGGCACATGGACAGCGCCTATCGTAAGTTTGATGATAGAAAAATATTTAACCGGAAAAATTACACGCCCCGAATTGGAAAAGAAAATGGAAGCTGTTGATTTGATAAGAGGTAAAAACTTAATTACAACCGAGGTTCACTAATGGCATTAAGACGCAGTGAAAATAGTTTATTTTATGGTGTCGACAAAGTTACCGTTCTCACTTATGCCTTGTTGGTATTTATGGGATGGCTGAATATTTATGCGGCAGTTTATAACGAAGAGCATCAAAATATTTTCGATACCACCCAAAAATACGGCAAACAATTGATCTGGATCGGAACAGCCGCTTTAATTGCATTCTCCATTTTATTGATCGATGCAGGTTTTTACACGGTGTTTGCTTATTGGTTTTATGGAATTGTATTAGCGCTTTGTTTATTGGTTCCTTATTTGGGACGTGAAATAAAGGGAAGTAAGTCATGGTTCGGAGTTGGTGGATTTGGAATTCAGCCGGCGGAATTCATGAAATTCGCGACAGGACTCGCCCTCGCTAAATTTTTAAGTAATGAAAATCTTGTAATCGTAAGCCGTTATCGTTTGCGGTTAAAAGATCTTATTAAAAATTACAAGAATACTTTAATAGCCGTTTCGTTTTTAATTGCACCGTTGTTGGTAATTAAAGGATTGCAGGACGAGACCGGATTAGCTATTGTGTTCGTTGCCTTTATTATTGTTTTGTATCGTGAAGGATTATCAATAAATTTTCTGTTGTTCGGATTAGGGGCCATCATTTTATTTGTTCTTTCGTTAGCAGTAGCAAAGATCAGTATTTTAATAATTGTGTTGGGATGTATTGTAGCATTTTCACTTTTATTCATTAAACGAACAATGCGCAATATCATATTCGCCGGACTCATATTTGTTGGTGCGAGCGGAATGGTTTTAACAACAAAAAAAATATATGATCATTTAGAACCGCATCAAAAGACCAGAATTGATGGATTGCTCGGAAGAAGAGAAATAGATTTGAAAGGATCAGATTACAATGTGGACCAAGCAAAGATAGCTATCGGATCCGGAGGTTGGACAGGGAAGGGATATTTGAAAGGGACACAAACCAAATATAATTTTGTTCCGGAGCAGGACACTGATTTTATTTTTTGTACTGTAGGAGAGGAGTGGGGTTTTTTAGGAAGCGCCATTGTTATTTTGCTTGAATTGTTTTTGATTCTCCGTGTAATTTTCCTGGCAGAACGACAACGATCTTCATTCAGCAGAATTTATGGATATGGTGTAGCTTCTGCATTATTTTTTCATGTCGCAGTAAATATTGGGATGAACATTGGCCTGATGCCCGTAATTGGCATTCCGCTTCCGTTCTTCAGTTATGGCGGCACTTCCTTATGGAGTTTTACTATTCTCCTTTTTATTTTTATAAAGCTGGACGCGAATCGGCTTTTGATTCTGCGTTAAGAATTTAATTTCACCAAGTACTTTCCTTCAAGAACAGGAATAACAGGCGCCAGATTTGGCGTTAAACAATATTTAATATCTTTCTTTAAGCCTAATTTTGCTAAGCGCTCTTTATGCGATGCGTTAACTAAGAATTTTATTGGTTCATGCTGTGCTTGTTCGTATAAATATTTTAAAGCCAAACAACCGTCACCTAATTTGTAATTTTGAGATTGACCGAATATTTTTTCTGTTACTGCTCCGGCATACAAAGCATCTTCGAGATTAAATTTATTTTTCCAGCCAGAACATAAAAGAAGAATGCTGCGGTTTTGTTTAATAAGCCATTCACATAAAACATCAATATTTAAAAAAGAACCGACAACAACCTTGTACGCATTTCTTGCCGCGTCTATTGCTTGTGTTCCGTTGGTGGTTGTGAGTGCAATTGTTTTTCCTTTCACATGATCCCCCATGTAATCGAAGGGTGAATTTCCAAAATCAAATCCATCAAGCTTAATGGCATTACGTTCAGCCCCGGCTAAAAAGCCCTGGTTTTTGTAGGATTGCGCTTCTTCAACAGTTGCTACGGGAATTATTTTATCTGCGCCATTGTGAAAGGCAACACAAATGGCTGAGGTAGCACGGAACACATCAATCACTACAACAATACTTTCTTTATCCTCATACACCGGATAAAGATGCGGAGAGAAACAGGCGTCTATTTTATGTTTTGTTTCGTCGACCAAAATTATTTTTTCAAAAACGGAATTTTACAAACCTTAGCCTTGATAGGCTTATCACGAATCAGAATAAAAATTTCCGAATCCGGTTTTGCAAATTCTGTTTTTACGTAACCCATGCCAATTGCTTTATTTAAGCTTGGTGATTGTGTTCCTGAAGTAACCTTACCAATAATATTTCCATTTGCATCTGCAATCTGGTAATCGTGACGTGGAATACCGCGGTCAATCATTTCAAAACCAACTAATTTTTTACTAACACCATCAGTTTTTTGTTTTTCAATTGCAGCCCGGTTTGTAAAATCTTTTGTGAATTTTGTTATCCAGCCTAAACCTGCCTCAATCGGAGAAGTTGTATCATCAATATCGTTTCCGTATAAACAGAATCCCATTTCTAAACGTAAAGTATCGCGCGCGCCTAAGCCAATTGGTTTAATTCCGAATTCTTTTCCTGCTTCAAAAACAGCATCCCACATTTTTTCTGCATCCGCATTTCCAACATATAATTCAAATCCGCCTGCACCGGTATATCCTGTATTAGAAATTACAACGTTTTCAATTCCTGCCATTGTTCCAACAGTAAACGTATAATATTCCATTTGCGATAAATCAACTTTCGTCAGTTTTTGTAAAGTTGCTAAAGCTTTTGGTCCTTGCACCGCCAATAAACTTGTCTGTTCAGATGTATCCACCATTTCAGCACCAAACGTATTATGTTTTTTAATCCAGTTCCAGTCTTTCTCAATGTTCGATGCATTCACCACCAGATAATATTCATCTTCCTTAACACGGTAAACCAAAAGGTCATCAACAATACCGCCTTTATCATTTGGCAGACACGAATACTGAACTTTCCAATCGGTTAATTTCGATGCATCATTTGAAGTTACTTTCTGAATGAGTTCAAGAGCACCTTTGCCTTTTATTTTAAACTCACCCATATGACTCACGTCAAAAACACCAACAGAATTTCGCACCGTTAAATGTTCTTCGTTTAATCCGGAATAGGAAACAGGCATATTGTAACCTGCAAATGGCACCATTTTAGCACCTAAACTAATGTGTTTGTTGGTAAGAGCTGTGTTTTTCATAAGAGAATGATTTGAAACAAAAGTACATTTTATTATTAAAAAAGCTTAGAAATAGAGCCATTTCCTTAAGCTTACATTTAATTAATAATCAGCTAAATACAGACTTTTCTGTTAAAAATGGCTAATTAATGCGTCAACTT